>DATAAG010000146.1:0-3434 GCA_036260235.1 Longimicrobium sp. | reverse complement strand
GACGAGCAGGGGCGCGACCCCAGCAGCCGCCTGGGCGAGATCCTCATCCGCCGCGGCGCCATCACCCGCGAGCAGCTGGAGCAGTACATCCGCATCCAGATCGAGGAGGCCGTCTACTACCTCTTCACCTGGACGCAGGGCACCTTCCAGTTCGAGGCGGAGCAGCGCCCGGAGGAAGGGGCCATGCGCGTCTCCATCAACCCCGAGAACCTTCTCCTCGAGGGCGCCCGCCGCATCGACGAGTGGAGCCTGATCGAGAAGAAGATCCCCTCGCTGGACCTGGTCTTCGAGCTGGACCGCAGCAAGGAGCTGGACGCGGCGGACCTCAGCGACGAGCAGCGCAAGATCGTCCCCCTGATGGACGGCCGGCGCAGCGTGCAGGAGCTCATCGACGAGAGCGGGATGGTGGAGTTCGACGTGGGGAAGGCGCTCTTCGGCCTCATCCAGGCCGGCTTCGCCCACCCCGTGGGCCGGCGGCAGGCGCAGGTGAAGGAGGTGCCGCAGTCGCGCATCGACGAGCACCGCAACCTGGGGATCGCCTTCTACAAGACGGGGATGTACGACGAGGCCACGCGCGAGTTCAGGCGCGTCGCCGAGCTGCAGCCCCGCAACCTGGACGCCCGCTTCCACCTCGCGCTGATCGGACTCCGGAAGGGAGACGACCGCTTCGCGCTGCGCTACCTCAAGGAGGTGGTGGAGCTGGGCGGGGCCCGCGCCTCCGTCTTCCACGCCATGTCGCTCGCCCTGGAGCGGCTGGGGCGGATGGGCGACGCGCGCTTCGCCGCCGACGAGGCGGTGCGCCTGGCGCCGAAGCGCCCGCAGGTCCACCTCTCCCGGGCCATCCTCCTCCTCAAGGTGGGCGAGGTGCACGCGGCCGCGCAGGAGCTCGCCGCCTACCGTGAGCTGCTGGGGGACGGCCGCCCGCCGGCCGCCTACTACGCCTTCGCCGTGCTCGCGGCGGCGGCGGCGGGGAACCCCGAGGAGGCGCTGCGGATCGGGGACGAGGGGATCGACCGCCACCCCCACGCCGCGCAGATCTACCTGCACCAGGGCGCCGTGCTGGAGCGCAAGGGCGACTGGGAGCGGGCGGAGGCCATGTACCGCCGGGCCACGGAGGAGGACGGCGAGACGCCGCAGACCTTCAAGGCGCTGGGCGACGCCCTCTACCGCCGCGGCGCCTACGACGAGGCGGCGGAGTGCTACGCGCGCGCCGTGCGGCTGAACCCGCGGCTGGGCGACGACGTGTACTTTCGCATGGGCAACATCCACTACAAGCGGATGGAGCGCGCGCAGGCAGTGGAGCTGTGGCGCAAGGCGCTGGAGCTCAACCCGCAGAACTCCGTGGTGCGCACCAACCTGGAGCTGGTGGAGAGCGTGCTGCGATGAGCGACGCGGGAGAGCGCCGCCCCCTGCAGGGCCCGGTTCCGCTCCCGTTTCCCCCCTTCTCGCTGCAGATGGAGGGCGACGACGAGGAGCTGGAGCGGCTCAAGCGCAAGATCGAGAAGGACCGCGGCTTCAACTGCCAGTTCTACAAGGAGAAGTGCCTGCGCCGCCGCATCGCCGTGCGCATGCGGGCGCGGGGGCAGCGGACCTTCGCCGACTACGAGGCGCTGCTGGACCGCGACCCGGCGGAGTACGAGCACCTGCTGGACACGCTCACCATCAACGTCACCAAGTTCTTCCGCAACCTGGAGACGTGGAACGCGGTGGAGCAGCACGTGCTTCCGCAGCTCTTCGAGGGGCGCGGGCCGGTGAAGGTGTGGAGCGCGGGGAGCGCCAGCGGCGAGGAGGCGTACACCGCGTCCATCCTGATGCGCGAGTGGCTGGCGAAGCACGGGCGGCAGGGGGAGGAGCACCGCATCCGCATCACGGGGACGGACATCGACCGGCGCTCCCTGGAGGCGGCGCGCCGGGGCGAGTACCCGGACCTGTCGATGACGGAGACGCCCCCCCGCATCCGCGACCGCTGGTTCACCGGCGGCCCGCCCTGGGTCGTCCGGCCGGAGGCGCGGCCGGGGGTGGAGTTCGAGCGGCGCGACCTGATCTCCGGCGCGCCGCTCACGGGGCAGAACCTCATCTTCTGCCGCAACGTGGTCATCTACTTCGACCGGGAGATCCAGGAGCGGCTCTTCCGCCGCTTTCACGACGCGCTGGTTCCCGGCGGGTTCCTGGTGATGGGAAAGGTGGAGACGCTGATCGGCGAGGCGCGCCTGCTCTTTCGCCCGGTGAACAACCGGGAGCGCATCTTCCGCAGGCCCCCGGCATGAGCAAGTCCAACGGCGCCACCTTCGTCAAGGTGGCCCAGTCCGCCGTGGGCGGCGCGGAAGACACCCTGGTGACGCTGGGGCTGGGCTCGTGCGTGGCCATCGTGCTGCACGACCCCGAGGCGCGCATCGGGGGGCTGGCGCACGTGCTGCTGCCGGAGCCCGCGCTCTCCCGCGACCAGGGGAACGCCAGCAAGTTCGCCACGACGGCGGTCCCCGCGCTGGTGAAGGAGATGGCGCGGCTGGGGGCGCGGCCGGGACGGCTGAAGGCGCGGCTGATCGGGGGCGCGGCGATGTTCCAGACGCTGATGGTCCCGGGCTCGCTGAACATGGGCGCGCGTAACATCAACGCGGCCCGCGAGGCGCTGCAGAAGGCGGGGATCCCGCTGGTGGCGGAGGCGGTGGGCGGCGACTACGGGCGCTCGGTGCGCTTTCACGTGGGGGCGGGAAAGGCGACGGTGAGCTCCGTGGGGAAGGCCGATGTCGTCCTCTGAGCGCACCCGGCCCCACACCGTGCTGGTGGTGGACGACAGCGCCTTCATGCGCCGCGTCATCACCGACATCCTGTCGCGGACGGACGAGTTCCGCGTGGTGGGCACGGCGCGGGACGGCAACGACGCGCTGCGCAAGGTGCACCAGCTGGAGCCGGACCTGGTGACGATGGACGTGGAGATGCCCGGGCTGGACGGGCTCTCCGCGCTGGGCTACATCATGAGCGAGACGCCGCGGCCGGTCGTCATGCTCTCCGCCTACACCACGGAGGGCGGCGAGGCGACCATGCGGGCGCTGGACTACGGCGCGGTGGACTTCGTCGCCAAGCCGTCCGGCACCATCTCGCTCAACCTGGACACGGTGGCGGACCGGCTGCTGCAGGCGCTGCGCGCCGCGGCCACCGCCAACCTTTCCGTCCTCCCCGTCCGCGTCCCGCGCCGCGCGTTCGCGCCCGCGCCGCCGCAGGCCGAGGCCGACGCGGCGGCCCGCAGCGCCCCCAGCAGCCGGTCCGAGACCGTCTCCAGGTTCAGCGAGATCGTCCCCGACGGCTTGGCGATGAAGTCGACCGCGCCGTAGTCCAGCGCCCGCATGGTCGCCTCGCCGCCGGCGGTCGTGTACGCCGAGAGCATGACGACGGGGCGCGGGGTCTCGCTCATGATGTAGCCGAGCGCCGAGAGG
>DATAAG010000145.1:0-5007 GCA_036260235.1 Longimicrobium sp. | reverse complement strand
GTTGGGGGAGGGGGCCGGGGGGAGAGGGCCCCCGCGGGCGCAGTGCGATGCCCGTCGTAGCATCCCGATCTCGGCTGGGTGAGGGGGGAAGTCCGTGAGTGCGTAAGCAACGGCAGCGCGGTGGATGGCGTGGCGTGCACGCAGGGCGCCCCCCATCCCCGGCCCTTCCCCCACAAACTGCGTGGGGGAAGGGGAACGGCAGAAGCAGTCCGAAGCGCGGATGAGTTCTCCCCCTCCCCCGGGGTTGGGGGAGGGGGTCGGGGGGAGAGGGCCCCCGCGGGCGCAGTGAGATGCCCGTCGTAGCATCCCGATCTATCGGCCCCTCAACCTTCCCCCAAGGGTTTGGGGGAGGTGCGAGCCTGAGCGAGCGGAGGGGGCGTGGCTGGCAGGCACGGGATTGCGACTCTCCCCCCTCTCCCGCACACGCGCGGACCGTGCGCACGCGCGGAAGGCCGATGTGCGGGAGAGGGGGCCGGGGGGTGAGGGCCCCCGCGCGGAGACGGCGTGCTCGGCCCCGGGTGGGCTGATTTCAAACCACGGGAGAACGTGATGGCAACGATCCTCGAAGAAGAGCGCGAGACCGCGACGGAATCCGCGGCGCCCGTGCGCATGGAGGTCACGGACGGGCTGGCCGTGATCACGCTGAACGATCCCGCCCGCCCCGTGAACGTCATCTCCGAAGGGCTGCTGCGCGAGATGGGCGCGCTGCTGGACCGCCTGGAGCGCGGCGAAGGCGGCGTGCGCGCGGCCGTCGTCGTCTCCGCCAAGAAGGGAACGTGGATCGCCGGCGCGGACATCGACGAGTTCAAGAACTTCAAGACCCCCGCGGACGGCGAGGCCGCCAGCCGCGCGGGCCAGGACCTGCTGGACCGGCTGGAGCGCCTGCGCATTCCCGTGGTCGCGGCCATCGACGGCGCCGCGCTGGGCGGCGGCCTGGAGACCGCGCTCGCCTGCACCTACCGCATCGCCTCCGATTCGCCGAAGACGAAGCTCGGTCTCCCCGAGGTGAACCTGGGGATCATCCCCGGCGCGGGGGGAACGGCGCGGCTGCCGCGGCTCATCGGGCTGCGGGGGGCGCTGGACCTGATGCTCACCGGCAAGCAGCTGGACGGCCGCCGCGCCATGAAGGCCGGCATCGTGGACGAGGTGGTCCCCCAGCCCGTCCTCCTGGAGGTCGCCAGGCGCCAGGCGCTCGCCCTCGCCGCGAAGAAGCTGCAGCCGAAGGCCGCGCGGCGCGCCGGATCGCCCGAGCGCATCGAAAACCTGCTGCCGATGCGCCGGCTGATCTTCAACAAGGCGCGGCAGGGGGTGATGCAGAAGACGCACGGCCTGTATCCCGCCCCGCTGGCCCTGCTGCGCGTGGTGGAGAAGGGCCTGGACAGGGACATGCGCACCGCGCTGGACCTGGAGGCGAAGGCGTTCGGCGAGCTGTCGGTGACGCCGGAGGCGCGCTCGCTGGTGCACGTCTTCTTCACCAGCACCGCCGCCAAGAACGACGTGGGCCTGGGCGCCGACGTCAAGCCGAAGGACGTGGACCAGATCGCCGTCATCGGCGCCGGGTTCATGGGCGCGGGGATCGCCGCCGCGTCGGCGGAGGCGGGGATCCGCGTGCGGCTGAAGGACGTGAAGCCCGAGGCCGCGGCGAAGGGGCTGCGCACCGCGCGCGACTCGCTGATCAAGCGCGCGAAGCGGAAGAAGATGCGCCGCTTCGAGGTCACCAAGCTCATCGACCGCGTGCAGCCCACCACCGAGTACACGGGGATGCACGCCAGCGACGTGATCGTGGAGGCCGTGTTCGAGGACGTGGACCTCAAGCACCGCGTCATCCGGGAGATCGAAGAGCACGCGGGGGAGGGCGTCGTCCTGGGCTCCAACACCTCGACGATCCCCATCGCGAAGCTGGCGGAGGCCTCGTCGCGGCCGGACCACGTGATCGGCCTGCACTTCTTCTCGCCGGTGGAGAAGATGCCGCTGGTGGAGATCATCACCCACCCCGGCACGGCGGACTGGGTGACGGCGACGGCGCACGCGTACGCCAAGAAGATCGGCAAGACGCCGATCGTGGTGAACGACGCGCCGGGCTTCTACGTCAACCGCATCCTCTCCCCCTACATGGCCGAGGCGGCGCTCCTCCTGCAGGAAGGCGTGCGGATGGAGGAGCTGGACAGGGCGATGACGGAGTGGGGCTTCCCCGTCGGGCCCATCACGCTGTACGACGAGGTGGGGCTGGACGTGGCGCAGAAGGCCGGAAAGATCATGGCCGCCGCCTTCGCCGACCGGATGGGCAACCCGCCCACGCTCCTCGACCGGATGGTGGAGGATGGCCGCCTCGGCCGGAAGAACGGCAAGGGCTTCTACCAGTACGGCGAGGATGGCAAGAAGGGCGCGCCGGACGAGAGTGTGTACGCCGTGATCGGCAACCCGCCGAAGAAGGAGATGGCGCGCGAGGAGATCCAGGACCGGCTGGCGCTGGTCATGGTGAACGAGGCGGTGCGCACGCTGGAGGAAGGCGTGCTGCGCAGCCCGCGCGACGGCGACGTGGGCGCCGTGTTCGGCATCGGCTTCCCGCCCTTCCGCGGCGGCCCGTTCTGGTACGTGGACCGCACGGGCGCACAGGCGGTGCTGGACCGGCTGCGGGCGCTGGAGCAGCGCTATGGTGCGCGCTACCGCCCGGCCAAGCGGCTGGAGGAGATGGCGCAGGGGGGCACGCTCTTCTTCCCCGACGACGCGTGACCGCTGCGGCCCCTCCGCTGCAGGTGGCGCCGGGCGTCCACCGCATCTCCGTGCCGCTCCCCTTTCCCCCGCGCGAGGTGGCGGCGTGGGTGATCGAGGGCGACGCGGGGCACGTGCTGGTGGACACCGGCATCGACACCCGCCCCGCGCGCGACGCCCTGCGCGAGGCGGCGGAGGAGCTGGGGGTGACGCCGCGGTCGCTGCGCTTCGTGGTACTGACGCACGCGCACATCGACCACTACGGCCTGGCCGGTCCCGTGCGCGAGTGGAGCGGCGCGCGCCTGGCCATGCACGCGCGCGAGGACGAGCTGGCGCGCCGCTTCGTGGAGCGGTGGCCGGAAGACCGCGTGGGAGTGGCGGAGAACTTCCTCTCCGGCGGCATCCCCGCGCCGCTGGCGGAGGCGCTGCTGGCCGCGTCGGACCGCATCCATCAGCGCTACGAGTACTATCCGCCGGACGTCCTGCTCCAGGGAGAGCGAGGGACGCTGCCGGGGGACGGTGGATGGGAGTGGATCCTCACGCCGGGCCACTCGCCGGGGCACGTGACGGTCTACCATCCGGAGCGCGGGATCCTGATTGCGGGCGACCACGTGCTCCCTCGCATCTCGCCCAACATCGGGGCGGACCTGTACGCGGAGGACCCGCTGGCGGACTACCTGGCCTCGCTGCGCCGCCTGCGGGAGCTGCCGGTGTCGCTGGTCCTTCCCTCGCACGGCGAGCCGTTCGGGGACCTGGCGGGGCGGATCGACTGGATCCTGGCGCACCACGACGAGCGCAACGCGCAGACGGTGGAGGCGCTGGACCGTCCGCGGACGGCGTTCGAGGTGACGCTGCGCCTGTTCCCGGAGCTGCCGCCGGACCATTTTCTGCACGCGCTGCGCGAGGCCCGGGCGCACCTGATCTACCTGTGCGGCAGGGGCGTGGTGGAGCGGGATGTGCGGGGCGGGGTGGAGGTGTGGATGCGGGCGCAGGGGCCCGCCCCCGGCGGCGCCTGAGGCGCGCCACCCCCTCCCGCAAACTGCGCGGGAGGGGGGATACACTGCGGGCTCGTGTGGGGGGCGGGGTTCTCTACGTCGAGGCAGGGTTCGAGATTTCCAGGCAGGGTTTGAGCGGGGGGCAGGGTTTACCCCCATGCCCGCGCGCGGGAGGCCCTCTCCCCCGCCCGGCTTTTCGCTCGTTCCTCGCGACGGCGGGCGACCCCGCCCCCAACCCCGGGGGAGGGGTGGTTCGGGAAGGGAGGAGCGCTCCGGAGGATCAGGCGCGGCCGCGGGCGCCCCCCTCCCCGGCCCTCCCCCGCAAACTGCGCGGGGAGGGAGAACGGCAGGGTCTCCGCGCGAATGCCGAAGTTTACACCCTCTCCCGCTTGCGGGAGAGGGTGCGGCGCCAGGCCGCGGGTGAGGGCCTCTGCGGACCGCAGGATGCCGGCTGATGTGCACGATGACGGCGCCCGCCCCAACCTCCCCCAGGGTTTGTGGGGAGGTTGGCGAGTAATGCGAGCCCGGAGGGCGCGCGCGCGATCTATCCACCGCGACGGACCCACTCCCTTCCCCCGCGCAGTTCGTGGGGGAAGGGGCCGGGGATGGGGGGCGGCTGCTGCCGGCGCGGTCTGTCCATTCCCGATGCAGTTCTCCCCCTCCCCCGAAGTTGGGGGAGGGGGCCGGGGGGAGAGGGCCCCCCGCGGACGCAGTGAGATGCCGACCGCCGAATCCCGAACCCCACTCACGCACTCACGCACTCACGCACTCACGCACTCACGCACTCCCATGGACTGGCGCGACAACCTGGTCGAGACCTCGGACGGCATCGCGGAGCTCATCCGCGGCACCCGGCGCATCGCCGTGCTGGGGATGAAGACGGAGGCGCAGGCGGGACAGCCGGCGTTCTACGTCCCCGAGTACCTGCACAACGCCGGGCTCGACATCGTTCCCGTCCCCGTCTACTACCCCGACGTCACCCAGATCCTGGGAAAGAAGGTCTACCGCCGCGTGGCCGACATCCCCGGCGAGATCGACCTGGTGAACGTCTTTCGCCGCTCGCAGGACGTCCCGCCCCACGTGGACGACATCCTCGCGGCGAAGCCGAAGGCCGTGTGGATGCAGAGCGGCATCCGCAACGACGCGGCGGCCCAGCGGCTGGCCGAAGCGGGGATCAAGGTGGTCCAGGACCGCTGCCTGATGGTGGAGCACCGCCGCGTCCGCTGACTCCGCCGGCCGTTCTTCGGATTGAGAAGCGTTCTCAACGGGTTTCGCCCGAACGACCGCGCCCGGGCGCGGT
>DATAAG010000144.1:0-5639 GCA_036260235.1 Longimicrobium sp. | reverse complement strand
CCAGGTCGCAGGTACTCCGTTGACTCCGTTGACTCCGTGTGAGGCAAGTTCTTTTCACGAATTTCGGGCGATTCACTCGGACGCAGGGCTGTCCCACCGCCCCCTCCCCTCGCAGCCCTCCGGCGGCGAGGGGAGCTCGTTTTCCGGTCAAGCGGCAAGCTCCCTGCATTCCAGGCTGCGTGCAGGCGCGCCGTCCGGCGCGCGGGGACGGGCGGACGGGGACTCATGGTCAGACTGCGGCGGTGGAACGCGGTGCTGTACGGCGGCGCGGCGGTGGGGCTGCTCACCGGGCTCGGCGTAGGCTTGTGGGGTGGCATGCCGCGGGATGGGCTGCGCCGGGAGCGCGCGGGCCGGGTGGAGGAGATGCTCACGCCGCCCGCCGTACCGGTGCCCGCGGCGTTCCTGGCGAGGGCGGACTCGCTGGTGCGCGCGCAGGTGCGGCGCGAGGCGTTCCCGGGCGCGGTGCTGGCCGTCGGCAACCGCGGGCTCATCCAGTCGGTCACCGCGTACGGGCGCACGGCGTGGAGCGACAGGTCGGCCCCGGCCAGCGGCGACAGCACGCTGTACGACCTGGCGTCGCTCACCAAGGTGGTCGCCACCACCGCGGCGGTGATGGCGCTGGTGGAAGACCGGCGGCTGGACCTGGACGCACCCGTGCGGCGCTACCTCCCGGAGTTTTCCGGCGGCGGCAAGGACCGCGTCACCATCCGCCACCTCCTCACCCACACGGGCGGCCTGCGCGCCGGCGCCTTCAACATCGCCAGCGAAGACCCCGCCGCGGTGCGCCGCTACCTCCTCCGCGTGCCGCTGGTGATGGAGCCGGGAAAGGACGTGCTGTACTCGGACGTGGGCTTCGTCGTCCTCTGGGCGGCGGCGGAGCGCGCGGCGGGGGAGCCGCTGCAGCGCTACCTGCGCCGCCGGGTGTGGGGGCCGCTGGGGATGAACGACACGTTCATGGGCGTGCGGCGCGGCTGCGAGCGCTGCGCGCCCACGCTGCACCTGGCGGAGCGCGACGAGGCGTACCGCGGCGGCTCGTTCGACGAGGTGGGGCGGCGGCTGCGCGGGATCGCGGGGAACGCGGGCGCCTTTTCCACCGCGGCGGACCTGGCGCGATTCGCGGCGATGATCGCCAACGAGGGGCGGCTGGGGGACGTGCGCGTCTTCCAGCGGAGCACCGTGCGCGGCTTCACCCGGCCGCAGCGCGGCGCGGGGACGCGCGCGCTGGGGTGGGAGGTGTACTGCCGCGAGGGGATCGTCCCCGACCACGATCCCTGCAAGGAGATCCTGGGCTTCGGCCACACGGGGGTGACCGGCGTCTGCCTGTGGATCGATCCGCAGTCGCGCACCTGGATGGTGCTGCTGGCCAACCGCACGTACCTGCCGAGCACCACCATCGACATGCAGCGCTTTCGCCGCCGCGTCTTCCGCGCCGTGACCGGCATTCCGTCCCCGCCGTGACGCGGGCCGTTTTGCAGGACGCGGAAACACCCGTTCTTGCCGGTTCGTACGGAGGAGTGTATCTCTGCACCTCTCCTTCGTATCCACCTCGTCCGACCTCCTGGAGGTAACCGTCATGCAGCCACGCGCGGAGCCGGGCTCGGATGCAGCGAAGGCGGGCGGCGGCAGCGTCATCAACGTCGTCGTCATCCTCGGGATCGGGCTCGTGGCCTACGGCTTCCTGGGAGCGGATGGACGCGAGGATGCCGACCTCCGCCGGTTCCTGGTGTTGTTCGGGGTCTTCTGGGTGCTGGTGGGCCTCGGCCTCGGCGTCGTCAATCTGCGGATGCAGCGCCAGGCACAGGCGGATCAGGAGCTGTTCGCGAGCGGCAGAAAGGCCGTCGCCGTGGTGGATGGGGTGCGGACGACCGGATTGATGGTGAACGACGACCGGCAGATCGTTCTGCGGCTGCGCGTTCACCCTGCGGGCGAGCCCGAGTTCGCGTACGAGCGCAGGATGTTCGTGCCGAGCCACGCCCTTCCGCGCGTCGGTGACGTGCTCGAGGTGGCGTACGACCCGGCGGACCCCTCCCGGGTGGCGCTGGCCACGGACGGGAGCAGCGACGCGGGCGGCGCCCCGCCGCTGGTCTTCGGGCGCTCCGATGCGGGGGCGGGGCCGGCGGCGGGGGAGAGCGTGGTGGACCAGCTGGAGCGGCTGGACCGGCTGCGGCAGTCCGGCTCCCTCACCTTCTCCGAGTTCGAGGCGCTGAAGGCGAAGCTCCTGTCGGGCCAGGGCTGAGCCGCTGTCGCACGCGTGGCGCCATAGATGCCGTCATCTGCGCGTGACGGCATCATGCGTTTCCACCCGCTTCCGGTTCACGACGGTGATGCGACTTCGCCCGGCCGCCCTGCTGCTGCTCTGCGCCGCCTGCGCCGCCTGCGCCTCCGCCCCGCCGCCGGCGGCCGATCCGGGCGCTCCCGCGGAGCGCGAGGTGGCGTACGACGTCACGCAGGTGGACGTGGTTCCGCGGGCCACCAACCCGCGGGTGCTCTCCAACGCCATCGCGCGCAGGTTCCCGCGCCACCTGCGCGGCAGCGGCGTGTCGGGCGAGGTGGTGGTCCGCTTCCGGGTGGACACGCGGGGCGTTCCGCAGGAAGTGCACGTGCTGCGCAGCAGCCACGTGGAGTTCGAGCAGCCGGCGGTGGAGGCGGTGCGGCTGCTGCGGTTCCGCCCCGGCATGCGCGGCGGCCGGCGCGTGCACGTGTGGATGACCCGCGAGATCGAGTGGAGCATCCCGCGAACCTGACGGCCGCCCACAACGCTTGTCTCACGCGAAGTCGGCAGAGGGAGCAACGCTGCTGACCAGCGCAGCCACGATGGGCTGGCGGGCGGGGCCGGGGAAGCGGCTCCGCCCGCCTTCTCGTTGCGCGCACCCGCGCGAGTGGTAGATTGCCGCCCTTTCCGGGATTCCTCACATACAGAGCACGGGCGGCGCGCGATGTCGATGCGGGAGAAGCTGGAGCACCTGGAGGAGCTTCGCCGGCAGGCGGAGATGGGCGGCGGGGAAAAGCGCATCAAGCAGCAGCACGAGCGCGGCAAGCTCACCGCGCGCGAGCGCCTGGACGTGCTGCTGGACGAGGGCTCGTTCGTGGAGCTGGACCGCTTCGTCGTCCACCGCGCCACCGGCTTCGGGCTGGAGAAGGAGCGCTACCTGGGCGACGGGGTGGTCACCGGCTACGGCACCATCCACGGGCGCCTGGTCTACGTCTTCTCGCAGGACTTCACCGTCTTCGGCGGGTCGCTCAGCGAGGCGCACGCGGAAAAGATCGTCAAGGTGATGGACCTGGCGCTCAAGAACGGCGCGCCGGTGGTGGGGCTGAACGACTCCGGCGGCGCGCGCATCCAGGAGGGCGTGGTCTCCCTGGGCGGCTACGCCGACATCTTCCTGCGCAACACCCTGGCCTCCGGCGTGATCCCGCAGATCAGCGCCATCCTGGGGCCGTGCGCCGGCGGCGCCGTGTACTCGCCCGCCATCACCGACTTCATCTACATGGTGCAGGGGACGAGCTACATGTTCGTCACCGGCCCCAACGTGGTGAAGACGGTGACGCACGAGGACGTGACCATGGAGGAGCTGGGCGGCGCCGCCACCCACGCGGCGAAGTCCGGGGTGGCGCACTTCGCGCTCAAGAGCGAGGTGGAGTGCCTGCACCGCATTCGCCACCTCTTCGAGTTCATCCCGCAGAACAACGCCGAGGACCCGCCGCGCAGGCCCACGGACGACCCGTTCGACCGCGCGGACGAGGAGCTGCTGGACATCGTCCCCGACAACCCCAACAAGCCGTACGACATGCGCGACGTCATCCGGCGCGTGGTGGACGACGGCGAGTTCTACGAGGTGCATGCGGACTACGCGGGGAACATCCTCTGCGGCTTCGCGCACGCGGGCGGGCACTCCATCGGCATCGTGGCCAACCAGCCGGCGGTGCTGGCGGGCGTGCTGGACATCGATGCCTCCGTCAAGGCGGCGCGCTTCGTCCGCTTCTGCGACGCGTTCAACATCCCGCTGCTGACGTTCGAGGACGTCCCGGGCTTCCTTCCCGGCGTGGCGCAGGAGCACGGCGGCATCATCCGGCACGGGGCCAAGCTGCTGTACGCCTTCTGCGAGGCCACGGTGCCCAAGGTGACCATCATCACCCGCAAGGCGTACGGCGGCGCGTACGACGTGATGAGCAGCAAGCACATCCGCGGCGACGTGAACTACGCCTGGCCCACGGCGGAGATCGCGGTGATGGGGGCCAAGGGCGCGGTGGAGATCCTGTACCGCCGCGAGATCGGCGCCGCGGAGGATCCCGCGGCCGAGGCGGCGGCCCGGCAGAAGGACTACGAGGACCGCTTCGCCAACCCGTTCGCCGCCGCCGCGCGCGGCTACGTGGACGACGTGATCGACCCGCGCGAGACGCGCGCGCGGGTGATCAGCGCCCTGGACATGCTGCAGAACAAGCGCGACAGCAACCCGCCCCGCAAGCACGGCAACATCCCGCTCTGAGGGCGGGTCGCGCACGCCGGCGTGCCGCAGGTGGCGGAGTCGTGGCGCTCGCTGGTACCTGGCTGCAGGTTCCATCGCGCTTCTCGTAATCGATTCTCCCGACACCGCCTCGCTCATCGGCCGATGGGAAGGCGGTGTCGGCGATTTGTCACGTGTGGCGCAGTCGGGGCGGGGGATTCCGGCGCGAAAGCTGCCACGTTACATTGTACTCGGACACTCTGGACGCGGAGCGAGTGATGAATGGACTGGTCGTTTCCGACCCCGGCGTCATGATGGGAAAGCCGGTGGTCGCCGGCACCCGGATCACGGTCGAACACATCCTCGAGGAGTTGGCGGCGGGGCGGTCCGTCGAAGAACTGCTCGATGCGTATCCCCGGTTGACGCGTGACGGGATCTCCGCTGCGCTGGCGTTTGCCGCAGAGGCACTGCGGGCGGATGTCGTTTATCCGGCACCTGCAGCCGCGTGATCTTCGTCTGCGATGAGGGCGTGGACAGGTCGATCGTGGAGCAACTGCGTGCGGATGAGCACGAGGTTGTGCACATCGCCGAGCTTTCACCCAGCATTTCCGACGACGAGGTACTGGCGGAGGCGAATACCCGCGGCGCCGTGCTGGTGACCGCGGACAAGGATTTCGGCGAGCTCGTCTTTCGGCTGGGCAAGCTTTCGACGGGCGTGTTGCTGATCCGTCTTCACGAGATCGCGACCACGAGAGAGCGATGCTGGTAGGTGCCGTGGTCCGCGAACATGGCGCGGAGCTCATCGGCGCCTTTTCCGTGCTCTCCCCGACCAAACTGCGGATCCGGAAGCAGGGGTGATGACCATTCGGGTGGAGATCTCTGGCAAGGAAGAGAGCGCCTGGTGAGCGAAGTCGGCCGATCGCCGCGATTGATCGACCTGAGCCACACGGTCGAGCACGGGATGGTGACGCTGAAGGGGTTTCCGGCGCCCCTCATCTGCGACTACCTGAGCCGCGAGGCGTCGCGCGCGCTCTACGCCGAGGGGACGGAGTTCCACATCGGCCGCATCGACATGATCGCGAACACGGGGACGTACGTGGACGCGCCGTTCCACCGCTACGCGAACGGAAAGGACCTTTCCGAGCTGCCGCTGGAGTGGGTGGCGGATCTCGATGGCGTGGTGGTGCGGGCGAC
>DATAAG010000143.1:0-5141 GCA_036260235.1 Longimicrobium sp. | reverse complement strand
CGCCCGGGGCCGCTTCCTTCATCCCGCCCGTTCGTCAGTCGTCCGGCGCCGCGTCGGGATGGCCGGCCACCCAGTCCCGCCCCAGCACCACCGTGACGTCCGCGTACACGTTGGAGTCCGGGCGGGCGACCACGCGGGGGATGTCGATCTCGTCGGCGACGGCGCGCGCGAGCTCCATCCGCCCCACGCGGTCCAGCACCAGCGAGGTGTCCGGCTGGTAGCCCTGCGCGTTGCCCACGTACACCACGTCGAAGCCGCGGTCGCGCAGCAGCGTGCGCCCCCGGGCCGCCACGCCGGGAACGCCGGACGCGTTCAGCACCTCCACCCGCACCCGCTCCGCCGGCAGGGGCGCGTTCCCCCGCCGCGCGCCGCCGGCGCTGTCCCGCGCCTGCGGACCGGCGGGGGCGCCGCCGCGGCCGCCCACCAGCCCCGCGGCCAGGGAGCCCACCAGCACCGCCACCAGCAGCAGGGTGAGGAAGAGGCCGACGGTCTGCAGCCGCTTTCCCGCCGTGCCGGAGGCGGGGCTACGCCGCTTCGACCTGCTCATGCAGCGCGCGCGTCTCGGGGTGCAGCGTGGACCCGCTCTCGGTGACGTGCCGCACCCGCGCCCGCACCACCTCGCGCATCACCGCGTCCAGCTCCGCCGGCATGCGGGCGCGCAGCGAGGCCGTCCACTCCGGCTCGTAGCGGCGCCCCGGCTCCAGGAAGTCCGCCAGGTAGAGCGCGCGCCCCAGCCGGCCGAAGCGCGGCGAGCCCAGCGTGTGGTAGCGGATGGCGTCCAGCAGCTCGGGATCCGCCTCGCCGGCCAGGCGCTCGGCGGCGGCGGGGCCGTGCAGCAGCTTCCCCGGCAGGCCGCGGAACTCCTCCGGCACCAGCGGACGCAGCTCCTCGGGCGGCGCCTCGCGCAGCACGTCGTGCAGCCACCCCGCGGCCAGCCAGCGCGTCCGCTCCTCCTCCGGCAGCCCCAGCGCCTGCGCCCACTCCCTCATCAGCGCGGCCACGCGGGCGATGTGCGCGCGCCGCTTTTCCGAGGCGCGCGCCCACTCGGGCAGCTCGCCCCGGGCGGCGGCGCACACCACCGGGCCCAGGGCCGTCTCACTCGTCAAAGCCGCGGCGGACATACGGTTCCAGGATGGCGTGGTTGCGGATGGAGGTGTGGGAAAGGTAGTTGAAGCCCTTGAGCTCCACACCGCTGCCGATGCGGGTGCTGTCGATGCGGCAGCAGGGGCCGATGACCGTCTCCTCGCCGATCGTCGTCTTTCCCTCCAGCACGCACCAGGGGTAGACGACCGAGTCCCGGCCGATCTGGACGTCCACGTCCACCAGCACGGCCTCGGGAAGGAGGAAGGTGACGCCGCCGTCCATCAGCCGGCGCACCAGGCGGTCGCGGATCACCGACGAGGCGTGGGCCAGCCCCTCGCGGGTGCGCACCGCGAAGCCGTCGGCGTCGCGCATCACCGGCGCGCCGGGGAGCGCCTCCCGCAGCCCGCGCAGCTCGCCCGTGGCGGAGAGCCGGCCGGCCGCCTCGCCGCCCAGCCACGCGGCCACCAGCTCGCCGTCGCTCCCCTCCAGCAGCGCGTCGCCGCCGGACGCCAGCAGCAGGGCGAGCGCGGGGCCCGCCAGCGGCGCGGCGGCGTCCAGCACCAGCACCCGCCCCGCCGCCGCGGCGAGCGCATCGCCCGGCGAATCCGCCAGCGTCACCGCGGCGGGGATGTCGGTGAAGAGGTCCGCCGTGATGTCGGGGCCGGCGGCGACCACCACCCGCGCGGGGGCGGGCGACAGGGTGGCGGCGGCGTGCACGGCGTGCCACGCCAGCGGCCGTCCCGCCAGGGGGTGCAGGTAGGTGGAAAGCCGCGACCCCAGCGGGTCCGACTCCGGCTCCCTCAGCGCGAGGACGACGCCGGTCCAGGGACCCATGGCCCCGTCAGGCGCCGACGGCCCGAAGCGCGTCCCGCGAGATGCGGTTGTGCTCGTCCACGAAGATGAACCGGGGCCGGTACCCCTCCATCTCCGCCTCGTCGTACTGGGCGTAGCTGATGACGATCACCTTGTCGCCCGGGTGCACCAGCCGGGCGGCGGCGCCGTTCAGGCAGATCTCGCCCCGGCCGCGCTCGCCCGGGATGACGTACGTCTCGAACCGGGCGCCGTTGTTCACGTTGACGACGCTCACCTGCTCGAACTCCAGCAGGTCCGCCGCCTCCATCAGCACCGGGTCGATGGTGATCGATCCGATATAGTTGAGATCCGCGCCGGTTACCGTGGCCCGGTGGATCTTGCTCTTGCACATCGTGCGAAGCATCGCAGTCTCCTGCTGTTTCGGAAGGCTGCTGCGTCAGGGGAGGACGGCGTTGTCGATCAGCCGCGTCCTTCCCACCCGGGCCGCCACCAGGAGCACCGTCCCCGGCGCGGCCGCCGTCACCGGCGCCAGCGTCAGCGGATCCACCGCCTCGGCGTACTCCGGCTCCACCCCCGGCACCGCCAGGGCGTTCCACAAGGCGGCCCGGAGCGCCGCCGCGTCCCGCTCGCCCGCGGCGAACAGGGCGCGGCCCCGCTCCAGGCCGCGCGAGAGCGCAAGGGCGCGCTCCCGTTCCTCCGGTGAAAGATACACGTTGCGCGAGCTCATCGCCAAGCCGTCGGGCTCGCGCACGATGGGCGCCACCTCCACCCGCACGCCCTGGTCCAGGTCCAGTGCCATGCGGCGGATGAGCGCCGCCTGCTGAAAGTCCTTCTGCCCGAACACGGCCGCGTCGGGCTGAAAGATTCCGAACAGCTTGGCGACGACGGTCAGCACGCCGCGAAAGTGGCCGGGGCGGATGGCGCCCTCCATTCGCTCCGCCAGCGCGCCGGGCACCACCGAGACCTGCGGCTCGCCGTGGGGATACATCTCCGCCGCGGAGGGGGCGAACACCAGGTCCACCCCGCGGCCGCGCGCCATCTCCAGGTCGCGCTCCAGGTCGCGGGGGTAGCGGTCCAGGTCCTCCGTGGGGCCGAACTGCAGCGGGTTGACGAAGATGGACATCGCCACCCAGTCCGCCAGCTCGCGGGCGCGGTCCACCAGCGACAGGTGGCCCTGGTGCAGGTACCCCATCGTCGGGACGAGCGCGACGGTGCCGCCGTCCCGCCGCACCTGGCGCACGCTCCGCCGCACCTCGTCGATGGTGTGGACGACGCGCATCTCCGTGGACGTGGCCGCCGGCATCAGAAGGTGTGCTCCGGGCCGGGGTACTCGCCCGCCTTCACCGTCCGCACGTACTCCCGCACCCCGTCGCCCGCCACCTGGCCCAGGTCGGCGAACTTGCGCAGGAAGCGCGGCGCGAAGCCGGGGTTCAGCCCCAGCATGTCCTGCAGCACCAGCACCTGCCCGTCGCACCCCGCCCCCGCGCCGATCCCGATCGTCGGGATCGAGAGCACGTCGGTGACGTTCTTCGCCACCGTGCCGGGGACCAGTTCCAGGACGATGGAGAAGGCGCCCGCCTCTTCCAGGCGACGCGCGTCCTCCTGCAGGCGCACCGCGGCGTCGTCCTCCCGGGCCTGCACGCGGACCCCCGTCAGGTTCACGGACTGGGGGGTGAAGCCCAGGTGGCCCATGACGGGAATGCCGGCGCGGACCAGCGCGCGCACGGTGTCGCAGGTCTCGGGGGAGCCGCCTTCCAGCTTGACCGCGGAGGCGCAGGTCTCCTGCAGCACGCGGCCGGCATTGCGCAGCGCGTCCTCGCGGGAGACCTGGTAGGTGAGGAAGGGAAGGTCGACGACCAGCAGCGCCCGCTCCACGCCGCGGCGCACCGCCCGGGCGTGGTGGATCATGTCGTCCAGCGTGACGGGGAGCGTGCTGTCCAGGCCCAGCACCACCTGGCCCAGCGAGTCGCCCACCAGCACCACGTCCACGCCGGCCGCGTCCACCAGCCGGGCGAACAGGTAGTCGTACGCCGTGATGGCGGCGATCTTGTCGCCGCGGCGCTTCATCTCGCGGAGGTCCGTTGCGGCCAGCCGCCGCGCTCCGCCACCACGCTCCGTGGACATGGCATCGGATTCCGCGAAAACGGGCCGCCGCCACGCCTTTTCCGGCAGGTGACGGCGGGTTGACGGGGCGTGAAGCTAACCCGAAGTTGGGAGGGTGTCAAACCCGATCCGCTACGACCCCCTGCTGGTTCGCGCCCTTTCGGCCGAGCTTCGCGCCGCGCTGCAGGGCCGCTCGCTCCATCCGCAGCCCGTCTTCGACCGCGACCTTTCCTGCACCCTGCTCCTGGACCGCGGCGAGGCGCTGCGGCTGGACCTGCACCCCTCGCGCGGCTGGATTCGCCTGAGTGCGAACGTGCGGGAGGGCGAAAGCGCGAAAGTGCGGGAAGACGACGGCGACCTCTCCGCGCGGGTCCTCCGCGTCTCCGCGCCGCCGGACGAGCGGCTGCTGCGCGTCGACGTGCACGACGGCGGGCGCTTCCGCGGCGCCAGGCGGACGCTGGTGGTGGAGCTGCACACCAACCAGTGGAACGCGCTGCTGGTCGCCTCCGGCGACCGGCGCATCGTCTCCGTCCTCCGCGCCCGCGACGCCGGCGGACGCGTCCTGCGCGCTGGCGCCGTCTACCGCCCGCCCCATCCCACCCGCCGCATCCTCCCCGACCGGCCGCGCGACGTGCTGTGGGAGGCGTGGACTTCCGCGCTTGCGCCGCTGCCGCCGGCGGAGCGGCCGCGCGAGCTGGTGCGCCGCTTCGCCTACACCAGCCCGCTGAACGCGGCGGCGCTCCTGGGTCCCGCGGCCGTCGAGGCGGGCGAGGCGGCGCTGGAGGATGCGTTCGAGCGGTGGTGGGAGGTGGCGGACGGCGACGACGCCGGCGGCTTCCTCCTGCGCCGCTCGCAGCCCTACCCGCTCCCGCTGGAGGGGATGGAGCCGGTCCGCGCCGCTTCCCTCCTGGCGGCGATGGAGACGATCGCGGAGGCGGCGCCGGTGGAGGTGGAGGAGGCCCCGCCCGGCCCCGACCTGCTGGGCCGGGCGCGGAGCCGGCTGGCGGCGGCGGAGAAGCGGGTCGAGCGCATCCGTGAAGAGCTGGCCGGCGTGGGCCAGGCGGAGCGGCTGCGCGCGCAGGCGGACCTGCTCCTGGCGCACCTGGACTGGGCGCAGCCGGGCGACGCGTCCGTGGTGCTGC
>DATAAG010000142.1:0-22236 GCA_036260235.1 Longimicrobium sp. | reverse complement strand
GCGGCCGCCACCCGCCGGCTGCAGGCGGCGGCGCGGCGCGCCCGCGTGACGCTGAACACGGTGGTGCAGGGCGCGTGGGGGCTGCTGCTGGCCCGCTACGCCGGCGAGGAGGAGGTGGTGTTCGGCGCCACCGTCTCCGGCCGGCCGGCGGAGCTGGAGGGGGTGGAGGAGATGATGGGCGTCTTCATCAACACCCTCCCGGTGCGCATGCGCGTTCCCGGCCAGGCCCGGCTGCGCCCCTGGCTGGCGGAGCTGCAGCGGGCGCAGGTGGAGGCGCGGGAGCACGAGTACGCGCCGCTGGTGCAGGTGCAGGGGTGGAGCCAGGTGCCGCGCGGCACCCCGCTCTTCGAAAGCCACTTCATCTTCGAGAACTACCCGGCGGGGGAGGGCGGGGCAGGGGACGGCACGGGGCTGCGCGTCGCCGACCGCCGCACCTTCGACTGGAACACCTACCCGCTCTCCCTGATGGCCGCGCCCGGGCCGGAGCTGCTCCTTTCCCTCAGCTGGGACCAGAACCGGCTGGGGGCGGAGTCCGCCGCCCGCCTGCTGGAGCAGCTGCGGCGGGTGCTGGAGCAGGTGGCGGAGGGGCGCGACCCCCGGCTGGCGGAGCTGGCGCTGATCGGCCCCGAGGAGCGGGCGCGGGTGGTGGAGGAGTGGAACCGCACCGCGGCCCCGTACCCCGCGGACCGCTGCATCCACCAGCTCTTCGAGGCGCAGGCGGCGCGCACCCCCGGCGCCGTGGCCGTCACCTTCGGCGGCGAGGCGCTGACGTACGCGGAGCTGGACGCGCGCGCCAACCGGCTGGCGAACCACCTGGCGCGCCTGGGGGTGGGGCCCGAGGTGCGGGTGGGGATGTGCCTGGAGCGCGGCCTGGAGCTGATGGTCTGCATCCTGGGGGTGATGAAGGCGGGGGGCGCCTGGGTTCCCGTAGACCCCGCCCACCCGGCGGAGCGGCAGGGGTACGCGCTGGCCGACTCCGCCGTGGCGGCGGTGCTCACCCAGGCGCGGCTGCGGGACGCCCTCCCGGCGCCGGACGGCGTCCCGGTCATCGCGGTGGACCGGGAGTGGGAGCGGATCGCCGGGGAGCCGGCCGCGGCCCCGCGGGCGGCGGTCACCTCCGAGAACCTGGCGTACGTCATCTACACCTCCGGCAGCACGGGGCGCCCCAAGGGCGTGGCCATGCACCACCGGGGGGTGGTGAACTACATCGACTGGGGGATCCGCCACTACGGGGGCGGCACGGGGAACGGCGCACCCGTCTTCTCCTCGATGGCCGTGGACCTGACCCTCACCAACCTCCTTCCCCTGTTCGCCGGGCGCCCGGTCCACCTTCTCCCGGAGGAGAACGCGGTGGAGGCGCTGGCGGCGTCGCTGCGCGAAGGGCCGGGCTTCGGCCTGGTCAAGATCACCCCCACGCACCTGGCCCTCCTCACCCCGCTGCTGGCGCCGGAGCAGGCGCGGGGCGCCGCGCGCACGCTGGTGGTGGGCGCGGACTTCCTTCCCGCCGAGCCCACCGTCTGGTGGCAGGAGAACGCGCCCGGCGTGCGGCTGATGAACGAGTACGGGCCCACGGAGACGGTGGTGGGGTGCTCCGCCTACACCCTTCCGCCCGGGGTGCACCGCCACGGCCCCGTCCCCGTGGGCGGGCCGATCCAGAACCTCGCCTTCTACGTGCTGGACGCGTACCTGCACCCGGTGCCGGCCGGCGTCCCCGGCGAGCTGTACATCGGCGGGGCGGGGGTGGCGCGCGGCTACCTGGGGCGTCCCGGCCTTTCGGCGGAGAAGTTCGTCCCCGACCCGTTCGCGGGGGGCGGCGGGCGGATGTACCGCACCGGCGACCGGGCGCGGTGGCTGGAGGGCGGCAGCCTGATGATCCTGGGCCGCACCGACAGCCAGGTGAAGGTGCGCGGCTACCGCGTGGAGCTGGGGGAGATCGAGGCGGTGCTGCGGCGGCACCCGGGGGTCGCCGGGTGCGTGGTGGTGCTGCGCGAGGACGTTCCCGGCCAGAAGCGGCTGGTGGCGTACGTGGCGGCGGAGCCGGGGGCGGCGGAGCCCCCGGCGCTGCGCGCCCACCTGCGCCGCAGCCTGCCGGAGCACATGGTCCCCGAGGCGTTCGTGCGGCTGGACGCGCTGCCGGAGACCCCGACCGGCAAGCTGGACCCCCGCGCCCTTCCCGCGCCGGACCCGGCCGCGGCTGCGGCGGAGTACCTGGCGCCGCGCACCCCGGTGGAAGAGACGCTGGCGGGGATCTGGGCGGAGGTGCTCTCCGTGGAGCGCGTGGGTGCCCGGGACGGCTTCTTCGACCTGGGCGGGCAGTCGCTGCTGGCCATGCGCCTCATCGGCCGGGTGCAGGCCGTGTTCGGCGTGGACCTCTCCATCCGCGCCGTCTTCGCCCATCCCACCCTGGAGGCGATGGCGGCGGAGGTGGAGCGCCGGGTCTACGAGCTGGTGCTGTCCATCCCGGAGGAGCAGGCCGGCGCCCTGGCCGCCCTCCCCCCCGCGGCGGAAGGCTGACCGATGTCCATCCACGAGCCCGCCACCGGATCGCGGCCGGAGCTCTCGCCCGCCCGGCGCGCGCTGCTGGAGGCCATCCTGGCGGGGCGCACCCGCGCCGCCGGCATCCCGCGCCGCGCCCCCGGGGCGGACGCGCCGCTCTCCTTTGCCCAGGAGCGGCTCTGGTTCCTGGAGCGGCTGCAGCAGGGGGGCAGCGCCTACACCATCTTCGAGGCGCTGCGCGTCTCCGGCGGCGTGGACGAGGCCGCGCTCCGGCGAGCCGTGGGCGAGGTGGTCCGCCGGCACGAGCCGCTGCGCACCACCTTCCGCGA
The DNA here is from genome assembly GCA_036260235.1 of Longimicrobium sp. Classification (GTDB taxonomy): domain Bacteria; phylum Gemmatimonadota; class Gemmatimonadetes; order Longimicrobiales; family Longimicrobiaceae; genus Longimicrobium. The sequence goes on along the minus strand of DATAAG010000142.1, from coordinate 19,411 downwards.
GCGCGACGGCGTCCCCGTGCAGGTGATCGCCCCCTTCGCCGGCTTCACGCTCCCGGTGGAGGACCTGTCCGGGCTCGACCCCGCCGCGCGCGAGGCGGAGGTGCGGCGCCTGGCCGCCGCGGAGTCCGCCCACGGCTTCGACCTCACCGCGGGACCCCTCTTTCGCCCCCGGCTGCTACGGCTGGCCGCGGACGAGCACGTCCTCTTCCTGTGCATGCACCACATCGTGAGCGACGGGTGGAGCATGCAGGTGCTCTGGCGCGAGCTGTGGGCGCTGTACCGCGCCTTTCGCGACGGCCGGGCGCCGGCGCTGCCGGAGCCGCCGGTGCAGTACGCGGACTTCGCCGCCTGGCAGCGCGCCCGGGCCGGGGGCGAGGCCGAGGCGCGGCAGCTGGCGTACTGGAAGGCGCGGCTGGCGGGCGCCCCCGAGGTGCTGGAGCTGCCGGCCGACCATCCCCGTCCGCCCGTCCCCTCCTTCCGCGGCGGGATGGTGCCGGTGGAGGTGCCGGCCGCCACGGTGGACCGGCTGCGCGCGCTGGCGCGCCGGGAGGGCGCCACTCCGTACATGGTGGTGCTGGCCGCCTTTCAGGCGCTGCTGGCCCGCTACGCGGGGACCGCCGACGTGGTGGTGGGCACGCCCGTGGCCGGGCGCACCCGCCACGAGGTGGCGGAGCTGGTGGGGCTGTTCATGAACACGCTGGTGCTGCGCACGGACCTGTCCGGCGACCCCACCTTTCGCCAGGCGCTGGGGCGGGTGCGCGACGCGGTGCTGGGCGGCTACGAGCACCAGGACCTGCCCTTCGAGCGGCTGGTGGCGGAGCTGCGGCCGGAGCGCAGCCTGAGCCACTCCTCCCTCTTCCAGGTGCTCTTCCAGATGGAGAGCGCCGCCGCGGGGGACGAGGACGCCGCCGGGCTGCGGACGCGCGAGGTGGGGGCGGAGGTGACGGCCGCCAAGTTCGACCTCACCCTCTTCCTGGAGGCGCGCGGCCGCGGCGTGTCGGGGGTGCTGCAGTACGCCGCCGACCTGTTCGAGCGCGGCACCGCGCGGCGGATGGTGGAGCACCTGGGGCGCGTGCTGGAGCAGGCGGCGTGCGAGCCGGACCGGCGCCTCTCGCGGCTGGAGCTGATGAGCGGGGCGGAGCGGGCGCGGGTGCTGGCGTGGAACCGCACCGAGGCCCGCTTTCCCGCCGACCGCTGCATTCACCAGCTCTTCCAGGCGCAGGCGGCGCGCACCCCCGGCGCCGTCGCCGTCACCTGCGGGGGCGAGTCGCTGACCTACGCGGAGCTGGACGCCCGCGCCAACCGGCTGGCGTGCCACCTGGCGGGGCTGGGCGTGGGGCCGGAGGCGCGGGTGGGGATCTGCATGGAGCGCGCGCCCGAGCTGCTGGTGGCCATCCTGGGGGTGATGAAGGCGGGGGGCGCCTACGTGCCGATGGACCCGGCCCACCCGGCCGAGCGGCTGGCGTACCTGCTGGACGACTCGCGGGTGGCCGTGCTGCTGGCGCAGGAGCGGCTGCGGGACCGCCTGCCGGCGCGGGAGGGGGTGACGGTCGTCGCCGTGGACGCGGAGTGGGCGCGCATCGCCGCGCGGCCGGCGGAGCCGGTGGAGAGCGGGGTCGCGCCGGGGAACCTCTGCTACGTCATCTACACCTCCGGGAGCACCGGCCGCCCCAAGGGAGTGGCCATGCACCACCGGGGGGTGTGCAACTACATCCACTGGGGGGTCCGCTTCTACGGCGCGGACGCGGCGGGCGGGGCGCCGGTGTTCACCTCCATGGCGGTGGACCTCACCATCACCAACCTCCTTCCCCTCTTCGCCGGCCGGGCGGTGCACCTCCTCCCCGAGGCGTCGCCGGTGGAGGCGCTGGCGCGGGCGGTCCGCCAGGGGCCGCCCTTCGGGCTGGTCAAGATCACCCCCATCCACCTGGGGCTGCTGAACGCCCTGCTGGCGCCCGCCGAGCTGGCCCGCGCCGCGCGGACGCTGGTGATCGGCGCCGACTTCCTGCGCGCGGAGCCCACCGTTCCCTGGCAGGAGCACGCGCCGGGGGTGCGGCTGATGAACGAGTACGGGCCCACGGAGACGGTGGTCGGGTGCTCGGCGTACGTGCTGCCCGCCGGCCGGCACCGCGCCGGCCCCGTCCCCGTGGGCCACCCGATCCAGAACCTGACCTTCTACGTGCTGGACGCCCACCTGCACCCCGTGCCGGTGGGGCTCCCCGGCGAGCTGTACATCGGCGGCGCGGGCGTCGCCCGCGGCTACCTGGGGCGGCCGGGCCTTTCGGCGGAGAAGTTCGTCCCCGACCCGTTCGCGGAGGCCGGCGCGCGGATGTACCGCACGGGAGACCGCGCGCGCTGGCTGCCGGACGGCAACCTGCTCATCCTGGGGCGCACCGACAACCAGGTGAAGGTGCGCGGCTTCCGGGTGGAGCTGGGCGAGGTGGAGGCGGCGCTGCGCCGGCGCCCCGGGGTGCGCGAGTGCGTGGCCGTGGTGCGCGAGGACCGGCCCGGCGACCGGCGGCTGGTGGCCTACGTGGTGGCGGACGACGCCGATCCCCGCGCCCTGCGCGAGGCGCTGCGGCGCGAGCTGCCCGAGTACATGGTTCCCGACGCGGTGGTGGCGCTGGACGCGCTGCCGCAGACCCCCACCGGCAAGCTGGATCGGCGGACGCTCCCCGCGCCGGAGTACGGTGGGGGAGGGGCGGAGCTGGACGAGCCCCGCGACTACCTGGAGGCGCGGCTGGTCCAGCTGTGGGAGGCGCTGCTGGGGGTGGAGGGGATCGGCCCCACGCAGAGCTTCTTCGAGCTGGGCGGCAACTCCCTCCTGGCGCTGCGGCTGCTGGCGCAGGTGAAGGCACGCCTGGGGTGCGAGCTTCCCCTGGCCGCCCTCTTCGCCGGGGCCACGGTACGGCAGATGGCCGCCGCCGTCCGCGAGCGGCAGGGCGAGGCGCCGTCCGCCCCCGCCGCCGTGGTCCCCCTGCAGCCGCACGGCGCGCTCCCCCCGCTCTTCCTGGTGCACGCCGCCGACCGAGACGTGGCCGGCTACGTGAGCCTGGTGCGCCACCTGGGCCCGGACCAGCCGGTGTTCGGCGTGCGCGACCTGGGCGCGGACCTGGCGCGCCCCGTCCCGGTGATCGCCGCCGGGCACGTGGCCGCCCTGCGCGCCGCGCGGCCCCGGGGCCCCTACCACCTGGCCGGCTGGTCGTTCGGGGGGTACGTGGCGCGCGAGATGGCCGTGCAGCTGGAGCGCGAGGGGGAAACGGTCGCCTTCCTGGGGGTGCTGGACACCCTGGCGCCGGAGCTGGCGCGGGCGTGGCCGTGGGACGGCGACGCCGACCTGGCGGTGGCGCTGGCGGAAGAGGTGGCGGCGGACCGGCGGCGCCCCTTCCACCTCCCCGCCCGCGAGCTGCAGGGGCTGCCGCCCGACGAGCAGCTGCGGCGGGTGGTGGCGGCCCTGCACGCGCAGGGGGCGGCGCCGCCGGACTTCGACGCCGCCGCGCTGGGCGAGCAGTGCCGGACGGTGCGCGCGCGCATCCGCAGCCGCGCCGCGTACCCGGCCGGCCCGCTCGCCGTCCCGCTCACCCTCTTCCGCGCGAGCGAGCTTTCGCCGCGCCACCAGGCCTTCCTGGCCGCGTACACGGACGAGGAGCGGCGCACGCTGGGGTGGTGCCGCCACGCCGGCCCGGTGGAGGTCCACCCGGTCCCCGGCAGCCACGCCACCCTGGCCGCCGAGCCGCACGTGCGCGTCCTCGCGCGCCTGCTGCGTGAGGCCCTGGCCGCCTCCGCGGGCGGAGGAGCCTCGTGACGCGCCTCTCCCTTTCCGCCATCCCCGTCCGCCCCTTCCGCGCGGCCGGGCCACCCTCCCTCTGGAGCGAACGCGCATGGCAACCGCAGGGCTGATCCGCCTTTCCCGCTGGCGCGCGCTCCTGGACCTGCTCCTGGGGACGGGTCGGGCGCGGGTGGCGCTCTTCGGCGTCCTGGTCCTGGCCTCCGGCCTGCTCCCCACGGCGGTCATCCTGGCCACGGGCGCCCTGGTGGACGCCGTCCCCGGCGCGGGCGGGGCGTCCGGCGCTGCGGCGGTGCAGCCCGCGCTGCGGGCGCTCGCCGTGCTGCTGCTGGTGCTCGCGGCGCTGGCGCTGTGCGCCGCCGCCCTGGCGTACCTGTCGCGCGTGCTGGACGAGGCGTTCTCGCTGGAGGTGCACCACGCGGCGGCCCTGGCGGCGCTGCGCACGCCGGGGCTGGCGCCGCTGGACGACCCCGCCTTCGCGGACGCGCTGCAGGCGGTGCAGGAGGCCGAGCGGCGCGGGGTGCTGCGGGTCGCCGCGTCGGCGCTGGCCAACGTCGCCACCACCCGCGTCCGGGGGGTGGGCGCCTTCGCGGTGCTGCTGGCCTTCCGCTGGTGGGCGCCCCTGCTGCTGGCGGCGGCGTGGTACCTGACCAACCGCGTCTACCTTCGGGCCACCGAGAACGGCGTGAGCTTCGACCTGAGCGACGGCGCGGTGCGCCTGCGCCGCGCCGAGTACGTGCGCTCGCTCGTGCTGGAGTCCCCCGCCGCCAAGGAGGTGCGGGTCTTCGGGCTGGGGCGCTGGCTGGTGGGGCGGTACGGCGACGCCTGGCTGGAGGCGCTGGGGATGATGTGGCGCAGCCGCCGGGCCAACCGCGCCCTCACCGCCGCCACGGCCCTGGCGCTGGCCGCGTCGCACGCCGCGGTGCTGGGGGCCCTGGGCTGGGCCGCCAGCCGCGGCGAGCTCGACGCCGCCGCGCTCCTGGTCTTCGTGCAGGCGTGCCTGGCCACCAGCGACCTGGGGCTCATCGGCGACTGGCAGTGGCTGCTGGGCCAGTCGCTGGCCGTGTCGGAGCGCGCCGCCGGCCTGACGGCCCACGCCCCGCCCGCGCCCTCGGCGATCGCCTCCTCCCCGCCCGCCCTCCCCGCCGCTCCCGCGCCGACGCCGGCCGGCGCGCGCGGCGCGCCCGTCTCGGTGCGGTTCCACGAGGTGCGCTTCACCTACCGCGGGCGGCGGGCGCCTGCGCTGGACGGGCTCACGCTGGAGGTCCCCGCGGGCCAGTCGCTGGCCATCGTGGGGGAGAACGGCGCGGGAAAGAGCACGCTCATCAAGCTGCTCTGCGGGTTCTACGAGCCCGACGCCGGGCGCGTCACCGTGGACGGCGGCGCCTCGCCGCGGGAGGCGCGCGGGCGCATCGCGGCCATCTTCCAGGACTTCGTGCGCTACCCGCTTCCCCTGCGCGAGAACGTCGGCTTCGGGCACCTCTCCCTGGTAGGGGACGCGGCCGCGCTGGAAGGCGCCCTGGGAGACGCGGGTGCCGGCGCCCTTCCCGGCCGCCTGCCGCGCGGGTGGGACACCGTGCTCTCGCGCGAGTTCGAGGACGGCGCGGACCTTTCCGGCGGGCAGTGGCAGCGGGTGGCGCTGGCGCGGGCGCTGGCGGCCGTGCGGGGCGGCGCCGGGCTGCTGATCCTGGACGAGCCCACCGCCGCGCTGGACGTGCGCGCGGAGACGGAGCTGTTCGACCGCTTTCTGGAGGTGACGCGCGGCGTGACCACCCTGCTGGTCTCGCACCGGCTCTCCAGCGTCCGCCGCGCCGACCGCATCGTGGTGATCGACGGGGGGCGGGTGGTGGAGGACGGGACGCACGAGGCGCTGATGCGGGCCGGCGGGGTGTACGCGCGGATGTTCTCGCTGCAGGCCGAGCGCTTCGCCGCCGCCGCGGTCCCGGACGGCGGGGACGGCGCGGGAGAGGAGGCGGCCGATGCGTGAGTCGACGCGGGCGCTGGCCCTGCTGGTGCGCGCCGCCTGGCGCACCGACCCCTGGCGGTGCGCGGGGCTGCTGCTGGAGCCGCTGGGCTACCTGCGCCTTCCCCTCTTCGCCTGGTTCCTCAAGCTGCTCACCGACGGCGCCCTGCGGCACGACGTGCGGCTGCTGGCCCTGGGCGCGGGCGGAATCGTGGCCACGCGGGTGCTGTGGTTCGTGGGGCTGTGGACGGGGAGCTGGATCCGCAACCGCCTGGCCGAGGAGGTGGGGTTCGCGCTGGACCGCGAGATCGCCACCCTGTCCGCGGAGCTCCCCGGGCTGGAGCACCACGAGCGCGCGGACTACCTGGACCGGCTGGAGCTGCTGCGCCAGCAGCAGGGCGTGCTGGGGAGCTCGCTCAACACGCTGGTCTACACCGCCAACACCGTGGTGGCCGGGGCGGGGACGCTGGCGGCGCTCGCGTTCGTGAGCCCGTGGCTCCTCCTGCTCGTCCCCTTCGCCCTCCCCGCCATCCCCATCGCCGCGGTGCAGCAGCGCTGGCTGGCCGACGCCGAGGAGCGGACGGGCGCCCCCGCCCGCCGCGCCCGCCTGCTGCAGCGCCTGGCGGTGGACCGCAACGCGGGGATGGAGCTGCGCGTGTTCGGGCTGCAGGGAGAGATCCTTTCCCGCTTCCGGCGCGCCTGGCGCGAGTCGCGGGGGCCGCTGCTGGCCGCGCGGGGGCGCGGGACGGTGCTGGACGCCGCGGGCGAGCTGGTGTTCCTGGCCGGCTTTGGCGGGGCGGTGGCGCTGATGGTGTGGCGCGCCTCCCGCGGCCTGGCCACCCCCGGCGAGGTGGTGATGGCCGTCTACCTGGGCCAGCAGGTGATGGAGAGCGTGGTGGAGCCGGTGCGCCGGGTCTCCGGCCTGGGCGAGGTGGTGCGCGCCGCCGGGCGGCTGCTCTGGCTGCAGGACTACGCGCGCGGGATGGCCCGCGCCAGGGCGGGAAGCCAGCCGGCCCCGGAGCGGCTGCGGGAGGGGATCGTCTTCGAGGGCGTCTCCTTCCGCTACCCGGGAACGGAGGCCTGGGCGCTGCGCGACGTCTCCTTCCGCCTCCCCGCGGGCGCCGTGGTGGCGCTGGTGGGCGAGAACGGGGCGGGAAAGACGACGATCGTGAAGCTCCTCTGCCGGATGTACGCGCCCACCGAGGGGCGCATCCTGGTGGACGGGGTGGACCTGGCGGCGATCGACCTGGAGGCGTGGCGCGCGCGCCTTTCCGCCGCCTTCCAGGACTTCGCCCGCTTCGAGCTGCCGGCGGGTCAGGCGGTGGGCGTGGGCGACCTGCCGCGGGTGGACGATCCCGGTGCCGTGCACGGCGCCCTGCGGCGGGCCGGCGCCGAGGGGGTGCTGGCCGCGCTCCCCGCGGGACTGGCCACGCAGCTGGGCGCGCGGTGGGAGGGGGGCGTGGACCTTTCCACCGGGCAGTGGCAGAAGCTGGCGCTGGGGCGCGCGCTCATGCGCCCCGACCCGCTGGTGGTCTTCTTCGACGAGCCCACCGCCAGCCTGGACGCCCTGGCGGAGCACGCCCTGTTCGAGCGGTTCGCCCGCGCGGCCCGCGACGGCGCCGCCCGCGGCGCCGTGACCGTGCTGGTGTCGCACCGCTTTTCCACCGTCCGCGCGGCGGACCTGATCCTGGTGATCGACGAGGGCGGGGTGGTGGAGCTGGGAGACCACGACGCGCTGCTGCGGCGGGCGGGGCTGTATTCGGAGCTGTACCTGCTGCAGGCGCGGACCTACGCCTGAACGTGTGCACCCGCTCTTCCGCCCCGGGTGCGCGGGGCGGGGGCGGGACGGTTCCATCCTTCCGACCCGAAGGGGTGCAAGCCGAATGCAACCCGACCTTTCCTTCGAGCGCGCCATGGAGTTCGCCGCGGAGCTCATCCGCATCCCCAGCCTGTCCGGCGAGGAGGGGGCGGTGGCCCGGCGGATCCTGGAAGAGCTGCGGGCGCTGGGGTTCGACGAGGCCCGCACCGACCGCGCGGGGAACGTGATCGCCCGCGTCGCGGGGACGGCGGGCGCGCTGCCGGTGATGCTCTGCTCCCACATGGACGTGGTGGACGTGGGCGATCCCGGCGCCTGGGAGCATCCGCCCTACCAGGGCGTGGTGGCCGACGGCTGCCTGCACGGGCGCGGCGCCATGGACGTCAAGGGGCCGCTGGCCATCCAGCTGTACGCCGCCGCCCGCTTCCTGCACGAGCGCCCGGCCGGCGACCTGCTGGTGGTCTTCTCGGTGTACGAGGAGAAGGGCGGGTGGGGGATGATGTACCTGATGGAGTCCGCCGGGCTCCGTCCCGGCGCCGTCATCCTGGGCGAGGCCACCGGCTGCGACCTGTGCACCGGCCACCGTGGCCACGCCGAGCTCGCGGTGGAGATCCACGGCCTGGCGGCCCACGCCAGCGCTCCGGAGCGCGGGCGCAACCCCCATCAGGTGCTTCCCCAGGTGCTCCTGGCGCTGCGCCGCCTTTCCGACGCGCAGCCGTGCGATCCCGTGCTCGGCCGCGCCACCCTCACTCCCACGGTGATCGAGAGCTGGCCCCGCAGCGGCAACGTGATCCCCGACCGGGTGCGGATCACGCTGGACATGCGTGTTCTCCCCGGCTGGGACGAGGACGAGGCGCTGGCGGAGATCCGCGGGGCGCTGGCCGCGGGGGTGCCGGAGGTGGAGGGGGTGCGGGTGGAGGTGCTTCCCGGCCGCGCCACGCACCGCGCCTGGACGGGATGGGAGGACCTGCACAGCAACTTCACGCCCGGCTACCTCCTGCCCGACGACCACCCGGTCGTCCAGGCCGCGGCCGGGGCCGTGCGACAGGCCATGGGGCGGGAACCCGGGATCCGGCAGTGGAAGTTCGGCACGGACGGCGGGCACACCTGCGGCACGCACCGCGTCCCCACCATCGGCTTTGCGCCCGGGCTGGAGCAGCTGGCGCACACCAACCGCGAGCGGCTGGACCTGGACTCCGCGCGCGCCGCCTTCGAGGCCTATCCCCTGCTCGTCCGGGCCGTGCAGGGCGCGCTGGCGGAGGCGAAGGGGATCCCGCTGCAGGGGCTGGTCGCGGTGCCCGCGGCGGCGGAGTACTCGCCAGCCTCCGCCTGATCGCGCTGCCGAAGCGCCGTCGGAGGGGTCTTCGCGCCCGCGCGCTCTTCCTGAAGCTTCATACCAGATCCGGAAAAACACCTGTCATTCTGAGTCCTTAACGGCTCCGCCCACGGCGTGCGCGAATCGGCGCTCCGGCGCGGCGCCGGGTCACGCGGCGGTATGGCTGGCCTGCAAGAAAACCGGAGGAGCCCCGCGTCGCGGCGCTCCTCCCTCTTGTCGCCATGCGATCATGATCACGCGGAGGAGAATGCCTTACCTGCCTGACGCACGCTGCCAGGCGTCGTTCAGGTCGTCCCGCTTCAGCCGCCACAGCCAGTCGGGCAGCAGCGGTGATGAAGCGCGGCCGATCTGGTATTCGTACCACTGCTTGAGCGCATCGGCCTCGGTGATCTCTCCCCGCAAGAGGTGCACGCCGGCGGTGTACGAGCGCTCGCTGCGCTCCGCCAGCTTGTAGTAGGTCCAGGCATGCCTGAACATGCCCAGGGAAAAGATCAACAGCAGCCACGCGATGACCACTTTGCTGATGGTGGTGCGGGTGGAGACGGTGGCGACTTCGTTCGACGCGACGATCAGGGTTGCGAGGGCAACCAGGGTCACGAGCGAGATCAGGACGAAGCACACGACCACCATCATGCTGGCCTGCTGCTTCGTGTACCAGGCCGACTCCACCAGGTTCTCGACCGCCTTGCGCGGGCCGGGTGGCTCCGGGCTGGTGAAGTACTCGTCCGGAACCTCCGATCCGGCGAATCGCTTCCTGACCTCGCCGGGAAGGTCCGACATGATGTCCCGCCGGTCCGCCGCCGAGACCTCCATGCCGAACGACCGGGACAGGTCCAGCTTGCGCAACAGTGCTTCCGACCGGGTCTTGATCACGTCCGAACGCCACTGGAACAGCTCTGCGGCGACCGTGATCGCGAACAGGACCGGCGGCAGATGGAGCGGGGGGTCCCCCTGGAACACCGCGTAGGCGCCGACGGCGAACGCCATGAGCCGGAGGACGTTGGCGATCGTCCAGAGGCGCTTCGCGCGTGAAAAGCGGTTCTGGTTGATGGCCCGCAGGTCGAGCATCACGCGGTCCGTTCACCCGCACGCGGCGCGGTCCGCGCCGAAAACGTCCTTCCAGCGGCCATTGCGTGGCGCTCCTCTCCTCTGGCTATGCCTGGGCGAACCGGTCCTCCACTTGCTCCGTGGCGAACAGCCACCGCACCGACGTCGTCTCGGCCAGCCCCTTGAACGCGGCGGTCGTCCGCAGCGTGTCGAACACCTTGCGGAACGCGGACACCGCCGAGCGGGCCTGCCCGCGCAGCCCGTCGCTCATCGGGCGTTCCTCGTCTTCCGCGGGGGCGGCTTCGCTGGAAAGCTGGGTGTGCAGCTCGGCGTAGTCCTCCACCAGTGCCTCGAGCGCCGCCCCCAGAAGCCCCTGGTCCGCGTCGTCCGTCATCCTGAAGAACTGCACCGCGAACCGGCACACCTTCACGATCCCCGGATCGCACATCTCGTCGAAGAACTCGTACAGGTCCTCGACCTTCGCGATGTCGGGGGCAAAGCGTACGCGGCCCAGCAGCCACAGGCGCAGGGCGAGGATGTTGAGCACCCGGTACGCCGTGCGCTTTCCGTCGTGCCAGTCGCGCAGCCGGCTGGGGCCCGCGTCCGTCAGGTACTGCGTGGTAAGGTCCACAAGGTACCGGCTCCCCGCCACCTGCCGCGCCGTCTGCGGGATTACTCCCAGTGCCCGCTGCAGCAACTGCGCCTTGAGCTGGACGATGTAGGAGGGGTTGAACACAGGGCGCAGCTCGGTGAGGATCTGCAGGTGCCGGTTGCGGACGTGCGGCTCCTTGGTCAGCGGAGTGTCGAGGATGCTGGTGTGGTTGAAGACGGCCTGGTACCCGTTCTCCAGGGCGTCCGTGGCCTGGCGCTCCAGCAGCAGCCCCGACCGGTTCCCGACCACCAGCTCCCTGCCCTCGAACTCCCACTCCTCGCTGCGCATGTAGCGCGTGATCCGGTTCCAGAACGCCACGGCCAGCTTGCGGCGCTCGTCCACTCCCGAGGCGCCCGGCGAGTAGTAGACGCTGCACTCGATGTCGGAGTCCCAGCGCATCTCCATGCGCCCGCACGAGCCGTAGACGCCGATGCCGATGTATGCGCTCTCCGCGCCGGCGCGGTTGTAGTACGATGCGGCGCGCGCGAGCGCGTCCAGGCGGTCGCACGACTCCTCGACCGAATCGCGGGCGGCTTTCAGCTGTCGGCAGTACGGCCGCTCGCGCACGTACTCCTCCAGCACCGACACGGGGCCGTAGGCGTCGTAGGTGGGGATCTCCAGGGTGGGGATGATGTAGCGCCGGCATTCCTTCACCACCGTAGCCAGCTCCTTCAGCGAGTCCGGCGCCAGCGGGCCTTCCTTGGTCTCCACCTGCTTGGTCACGAAAGTCCAGTACGGCTCCACGGGGAACTTGCGGCGGTGTTCCTCGCCGGGCATGTACTGCGAGTAGACCACGAACAGCGTGGTGCGGTCCACCGGCCACAGGTGCGCGCGGATCAGGTCCAGCCCCTCCGTCTCGGAGGCGTCCACCGTGCGGTTCAGCCGGAGGTCGGTGATGACGATCTGGCTGTCGGGGTTCAGCGCCTTGTAGTTGTACAGCTTCTCCTCGTCCCAGGCGCCGAAGTGCTCCACCGTGAAGCCCTCCTCGCCCAGTACGCGGCGGATCTGCGCCACGTGGTCCGGGTTGTCCTCGATCAGGAGGACGGGGACGGACTTATGGAAGGATGTCATGTAACGGGTTCCGCAGTTCGGGGGGAACCAGGTAGGCGGGGATGCGGGCTACGGTCTTCCACCATCCGTGCCGGTCGGGGTCCGGCGCCGACCGGAACTCGCCCTCCACGGCGGACGCCGCCGTATCGCAGGCGGAGCGGCCGGTGGCGACCGGCGGAGGAGGAGGAACCTCGTGGTGCGCGTCGTTGCAGATCGTGAGGACCACCGTGGCGCGGCCGTCGATCGGCTTGAGCTCCCCGTCCCGGGTGCGCTCCAGCGCGGGCTCCACGCCCAGGGTGATGTGCACTTCCTTCCGGCAGTAGGTGAACGCGTTGATGAGCGACTCCAGGGCGATGAACTCCAGCACCGCCACGTGGAGCGAGCAGTAGGTGGGCCCGTCCCCGTCCAGGCCGCCGATCCACCGGCACCCCACCGGCCCCGCGGCGCGGCGCTCCGGCGAGGTGTCGGTGAGCGGCCAGTTGGCGGTGAGAGGCTCGGGCGGGAGTACGCGGCTGGGATAGGGACCCTGCAGCACGTCCTCCACCCCCGTGCGCAGCTCGTCGCACAGCGCCGTCACCAGGTCCGCCAGCTTGTCGGCCTTGAACAGCGGCTCCGCCGACATCCGCACCGCGCGGCGCAGCATCTCTCCCGTGTCGCGCTTGTGCAGCGCCAGCTTGAGCAGGTAGCGCCGCCAGTTGAGCTCCGCCGACCCCGAGACGTCGGTGCGGATCTTGTGCAGCGGGCTCAGCGACTGGAGGGCCACGCTCCACGCCGTTCCCGACTCCACGTAGCGGGCGTGGATGGCCGGGAGCACGTCGCGGAGCAGGCGTTCCACCCGCAGCCAGTAGGTGTAGGCGGTGCACTGCGTGGCCCGGTCGAGCAGCTCGCAGCATCCCACCACCACGTAGTAGCTCATCCCCGCCCGCCGTCGCTCCGCGGCCGGGCCGTCTCCGGTGGGCGGACGGTGCGGCGCGGGCGCCACGGGCCCGCCCAGCGCCCAGCCGTGGCGGGAGTTCAGCCGGTAGCGGTTCAGGAACTCCGCCTCGTGCTCGCCGTCGGCGTGGTAGAAGAGCGAGTTCCGCATCCGCGAGACGAGCCGCGGCGGGAGCCCGTCCATGCGCAGGTGTTCGCCGGTGAGGGTGTTCTCGCCGCGGTGGTTCTTGCGCGCGTAGAACATCCGCAGCACGTAGTCGTCGTCGTCCCCGCTGCGGGCGAACAGGAGGACGGTGTCGGCGCGGCAGAGCGCCAGGACGGTGGAGAGGGTGCAGGTGTACCCCGGGGCCTCGCGCAGGTATTTCATCAGCGCGTTGTCGCCCTCCGCCGTCAGGTCCTGCAGGAACGCCTCCTGCTTGTCCCACTCGCGCGCGTGCAGCACCTGCGCCAGCGGGGTCCGGGGGCGCACCATCGGCTCCAGCACGTCCAGCAGCAGGATGCACAGCTCGGCGCGCGCCTCCTGCGGCTGCGCCCTGACGAGGGCGCGGATGGTCTCCGTGTACGGCTCCTGGTCGGTGAGCACGTCGCCCTTGGCCGCGAACAGGCGGTTGATTCCCCAGGCGAAGGCCCCCAGCAGCTTGCGCACGGCCGCGTGGTCGGCCGGCGCTTCTTCCCGGTCCGCCAGCATGCGGGGCGCCAGCTCCGTCAGCAGCCCGCGCCCCACCTCCAGCAGCCGCGCCGACCCGATCACCGACAGGTGCAGGAGCGCCTCCGACACGAGCTCGGCCAGGGGTGCCCAGGCCCCGCGCCGCACGGCGAGCGAAACCACGCGGGCGCAGAGCCCCTCCAGCCGCTGGTAGGTGCGAAAGACCTCCACGTAGCGCGAGTGGGTCACCAGGAAGAGCGACGTCCGCAGCAGCCGCACCCCCTGCGTGTCCGCCGGCTCGTCCAGCGCCCGTTCCAGCAGGGCGTCCATGCACGCCCAGAAGTAGTCGGCCAGCACCAGGGGCTGCAGAAAGTTGTACAGCACCGCGATGCGCGTTTCCAGGTCCAGCTGCGCGCCCGGGCGCAGCACCAGGTCGCGCATCACGCGCTCCGCCTGGGGGTTCTGCGCCCTGCGGCCCGGGTCCGGAAGGACCAGCCCCGGCGCCTCCGGCGCGTCGCGGCAGAAGCGCGCGAGCTCCCACCCGGTGGCGAAGGGCTGCTCGCTCCGGCGCAGGGCGAACGAGGACACCGCCTCGCGCAGCACCCCCGCCTCCAGCTCCTCCAGCAGCCGGGAGGGCGCCGCCTCCCACGAGCCCCGCGGCATGTGCAGGCGATAGAGCGCGTGCACCTGGATCCCGGCGCGCTCCAGGGCCGCCGTGAACTCCGCGGGAAGGCGGTTCACCAGCACCAGGATGTTGCGGGTGGTGACGTCCAGGTTGGCGGCGATCCCCAGCATGGTGATGAGCGAGGTGCCGCTGATGGCGCTGTCGTCCACCACCAGGCAGTGAAGCCGGTCGCGGCGCAGCCGCCGGCGCAGCTCCGTGATGCGGCTGCGGTAGTAGTCGTAGTCGGGAGGGGTGAGCACCACCTGTCCCCCGGAGCGGCCGCGGGTGAGCGGCAGGGTCAGCGGCGCGCGGTCCAGGTGCATGGCCACCATCTGCGCCACGAACGAGGCGACCGGGTGCGAAGGGTGCAGGATGATGTCGACCCGTCCGTGCAGGTGCTCGCGCACCACGCCCGCCACGTACTCCATGGCCACCCGGCGCAGGCGCTCGTCCTGCATCAGGCGGGGGGTGGACTCGTAGAAGACCAGGTAGCGCTCCTCGTTCGGCTGCAGGCTCAGCAGCCGCGTCTGCGCCACGTCGTGCCAGAAGCCCAGCGAGTACTCGTTGGGCTGGTAGCTCTGCCACACCCGGTCCTGCTCCCGGTCCCGCCCCCCGTCCCGCTCCCCGTCCCGCTCCCCGGCCGGGCGCCGCTCGTCGCGGTGCGGCTGGGGCTTGGAAAGCAGGTAGAACTCGTGGTTCTCCACCACGCGCCAGCGGCTGTCGGGATGGACGCGCTGCGGGTGGTCGGCGAAGGAGGCGGGCGTCGGCACGCTCCTCACGGGGACGCCCAGGAACGACCGCTCCGGGGGCGCGCCCTCCTCCGTCCCGGGTGGCGCGGGGTCGCGGTAGTCCTGGAAGGCGTACACGGCGGCCACCCGGGCCTGTCCTCCCCTGCCGATCCGGTCGACGAAGTCGCGGACGTAGCCGCCCTCCTCGTCGCCCGGGTAGAGGGCGTCCACCACCACGACCAGGTCGCCGTGGACGTCGGGAGGGACCCGGCCGCCGTCGGGCAGGGGCGCCTGCACCAGCAGCCGGGGCACCCGGGTGACGCGCTGGATGGCGGCGGCCAGGCGGTCGCCGTTGTTCATGAAGGCGATCAGCGTCCCGGCCATGGGAATGCCGCGGCGCGCCAGGAAGAGCATGGTGCAGTCCAGCAGCACGTCGTCCTGGCTCCACACCAGGCAGAAGTCCACGATCGAATCCACGCAGCTTCCGTTGCGCAGCCGGATCGCCGCGCGGGTCAGCCCCTCGGCCCCGTCGTCCGCGGCCGGCTCCTCCGGTCCCGTGCCGGGGGCCACGCGAAAGCCGGGCAGGTTCTCCAGGTGCCGCGCCCACGCGGCCTGCAGCGCGGCGCGCACCGGCCACGCCGCGTACTCGGTGGCCGCCCCGCTCCCCCGGCGGTAGAAGATGCCGCGCGTGCCCTCGTCCAGGAGGTCGTCCAGTACCGCGAGGGCGCGCGGGTGGGCCTGCAGCACGCCCTCGAGCTCGGCCCGGCCCGCGCTTCCCTCGCGGTAGACGTGCTCCAGGCACTCCTCGGGGCCCGACAGACCCTGGTGGACGCGCTGCACCCCGATCAGGTGCGGCTCGGACGCCTCGTCCAGCAGAAGGCAGTACTGCCCGTGCAGCATGAGCATCCCCGCGCAGCTGCGGCTGCGGAGGCTGTGGATGACGTCGCGCGGGACGTTGACGAAGAAGATCCGCTCGAACACCCGGGGGCGCTCGGCGTGGGGGTCGATGGAGAGCCGGGCGAGCTCCTGGATGAGGTGGTCCAGGAAGGGGACGTTCAGGGTGGAGGAGAACTTCAGGTCCAGGTAGCAGAACGTGGGCCCGGTGCCGCCGTCCCGCACCTCGCGCAGCTCCTGCAGCAGCCGGTGCGCGTCGTACTCGCTCCACCGCCGCGACTCCGAATCGGAGAGGGGGGTGAACAGGAAGGGCGGGGTGAAGCCGAAGGAGCGTACCCGGCAGGCGGGGGCGGCCGGCCCGGTGGCGCTCTCTGCGCCGTGTGGCTGCGGGGTGGCCGCGGGCACCGCCTCCGGCGCGGCGGCCCCGGCGGCCGGGCGGCGCGCAGCGGCAGGGGGCATCCGCAGCCGCAGCGGCAGCGACACGTTCACGCACAGGCCGGGCAGGAATTCGCGCACGTTCCGGCGCTGGCGCACCACCACGGACGAGCCGCCTTCGCCCAGGACCCGCACCTCCGAGCGGCCGGTGACCAGCTGCAGGCGGCCGCCGAACCAGGCGAGCCGCCGCCCGGCTTCGAAGAAGCCCTCCCCGGCGCGCCCCCGGCGCAGCAGCGACGAGCCCAGGAACAGGTTGGAGAGAATGTGCCCTTCCTGGTGCTTGAGCGCGTCCCACGACGGGTCCCAGCGCCCGGGGCTGCAGTACGCTTCCAGCACCTCCCCGGGCACCGCCTCGCGGACCTCGGGGACGGTGCGCAGCAGGCCGTGGCCAAAGTCGGCCACCAGGAACTCCATCCGCCGCTGCCGCGACTCGTACTCGCGCGGGCCGCGGCGGTCGCGCGTGCCGGCTCCGTGTGGCTCCTGCAGCGCCGCCGCGAGCACCAGCTCTTCGCTGCCGCTGTGCTGGATGGCGTTGGAGACGAACTCGCGCACGATCCCCGACAGCGCCTGCGTGAGCTCGATCCCCGCCGCGTCCACGTCCACGTCCAGCTCCCGCATCCGGTTCATCATCCGGTCGGACACGTCCTCCAGCACGCGGCTGGTGCGCACCGCCCACTCCCCGTCGCCCGGCTGGAACGGTGGGGGCCGCAGGACGGGAAGGATGCACGTCCAGGTGCGGTCGGCGGCCGCGGGCTCGCGTTCCGGACCGCCGCTCGCGCCCGGTGCGGGGTGGGGCCCGCCGTTCGCGCCATCCGCGCGGGGGACGCAGAACTCCCCGAGTTGCAGTGCGTGGAACCGCTCCGCAGCGGCCGACCCGGGCGCCAGCCGCAGGTCCACCTTCGACTGGCGGAGTATGTATGCCAGGGAAAGGAATCGCCCGACGAAGAAGAGGTCGACGACCTGCAGGCCGGGATCTGCGACGATGACGCTGCCTGCGCGGCACCTTTCGCCCAGGACGGCGCTTTCCACCTGCTGCTGGAACGTGCTCCAGTCCTTGAACCCGTATGAGAGCGTCGTCGATTCCATTGCAGGAGAAGCACCGCGGAAGGGGGAAGAAGCCCGGGGATGGTGACAGGTCGTCTGAAAGGAACTGGTAGGAAAGGACTCGAACCGCGCGCCGTCAACCCCTTCGGCCGATCTTCGATCCTGGGCCGTGAGGGCGTAGCAGGGCTCGGCTGAGATCCGGCTCCAGGCCGGCTTCGCAGACAGATCGTGGTGAAGCGGACGGCTCCCGCCTCTCCCGGCGCCAGGTTGCTCGACCTTCATGTCACGCGGAGCAGCAGAGCAGCAGAGCAGCAGAGAACGAATCCTCTGCTGCTCTGCTGCTCTGCGTGACAAAAGTCTTTTGCCGGTCCTGCATGAAGCCGCGACCGGAGGCGCCTTCGCAAGCCGTTGTCCGGGCACTGTGATGGCGGCCCGGTGGCGGAAGAAAACGGACGGTCTGATACGGGATGGGTAACAGTTTCATTGACTGCCGGTGAAGCCGGGAGTATCCTCCCAATTGTTTGGCGACTTTTTCCTTGCTGCCCGGCGGGCCTTCTGGCCCTGGGCACGGCCTCCGCCGCAGCCCGGTGATCGCGCTCCTTCATCCCCCAGTTTCCACGAAAGCCACCCATGTCCACGACCTTCGATCCCTCCGGTTCCGACGCCGGCGCCGCCCCGCTGGCGCACGTCCTGTCCCTCACCGCGGACACCGATCAGCCCGTGGCGCACGACCTGTCGAACGAGCACGAGTCGGCGTTCCTCAGGCAGCTGGCCACCCGCGGCGGGATGACGCCCGAGCGCTACCCGGGGCTCTTCTCGCTGCTGAACGGCACCCGGACCATGCCGGCCTACACGCCGGACGACGGGGGGGCGACGTACGCCGCCGGCGCGGCGGACTCGCTGGGGGCCGCCGACGCGGAGGACGACGACCCCACCGGCAACTTCGTGTCGGGGCAGGTCGTGGATTTCGTCGGGGTGACGCCCGACACGGGGGTGGCGCACGCGATGGCCACCTTCACCCGCACGAATCCGATCGACACGGCCACGGTGTGGCTGCAGGTGGTGAACGACAACGAAGGGGTGACCACGGTGGTGGCCAGCGGCCAGTACACCGGGTTCCTGGAGCAGACGCTGAAGGTGGTCACCGACCACGACGGGGCGGAGCCGCTGCCCCAGGAGGGGACCACCACCGCGGTGCTGAGCTGGGCGGTGCAGTACACCGACGGGTCCAGCGAGGTGAACTCGCAGGGCATCCCCTGGGCGTTCGCGACCGACGGCGACCCCACGGTGAAGGACCCGAAGCAGAACCCCAACCGCACGAAGGGCGACCTGACGGCCATCGTGGTGGGGCTGTCGCGCGGATGGAACAGCCCGGCCAACAACACCGACGTGGACTACTGGTTCTGGCAGAAGCAGTGGGACAACACCACCCTGCTGGTGCAGCTCAGCGGGTCGATGAGGTTCAAGTATCCCATCGCGCCGCTGGGCTCGGGCAACCCGTCGCTGGAGTTCTACCTGGCGCGCAAGGAAGGGGGGATGAAGGACCTCAAGGCGCAGAAGATCAAGCAGTACCTCCCGTTCTTCTCCATCGATCCGAACGACCCCAGACGGCTGAACTTCTCGCTGGTGGCGGGCTCGGACTCGGCGGGGAACGCCATCAACTTCGGCGTGAGCCCGTGGGTGGCCGACACGCGCACGTTCTTCACCGCCCGCGTGCTGGTGAACTTCACGGCCGGCAGCCGCGTGCCGACCGGGTGGTCGAGCATCGTGAGCTCCGAGAAGCCCGACACCGACCCGACCGACGGCGTGGCGTTCATCAAGCCGCTGGTGTACGTGTGGCACTGCCTGGCCGCCGGTACGCAGGTGTCGCTCCCCGACGGGACCACGCGCGCCATCGAGGACTTCAACGCCGGCGACCAGGTGCAGAGCGCCAGCGGCCCGCGCGCGGTGATGGCCACGCTGGCCCAGCCGCACTGGGGGACGGTGTTCGTGATCACCACCGCGTCCGGGCGCAGCATCACCTGCTCGGGGACGCACCCGTTCTACTCCGGCGGCCCGCCGGTGCAGGCCAGCACGCTGGCGGTGGGGCAGATGGTGGAGACCGAGGCGGGCGCCGAAGCCGTCGCCAGCATCACCCGGCAGCAGCAGAACGGCGAAGGGCTGTTCAACCTCTGGCTGGACCCGGCGGGTGGCGGCGGCACCACCTTCGTGGCCAACGGCTTCGTGGTGGGCGACTACCAGGTGCAGGTCCAGCTGCTGGACGCGCTGGAGAACCCCGTCACCGCGCGCGCACGCCTTCCCGAGCACCTGCAGACCGACTTCGATAGCTTCCTGGAAGACAGGGCCGCCGCGGCGGGGCGGGCTCACGCCGTGGACCGGCCCGGTCGACGGGCCGGCCGACGGCGCGCCCTGGGAACGG
>DATAAG010000141.1:0-5557 GCA_036260235.1 Longimicrobium sp. | reverse complement strand
CCATGAGGGCGTGTGCGGCCACGGCCGTGGTGAGCTCGCCCGATCCCCAGAAGTGGTACCCCCGAAAGAACGCGGAGCCAGGCCAGCCGCCGTCCCCGTCCTCCCGCTCCAGCAGGAGGCCGGCGACCGGTCGTGCGCGCGAATCGCCGGCCTCCTGCTGGAGCGGGAGGACGGGGACGGCGGCTGGCCTGGCTCCGCGTTCTTTCGGGGGTACCACTTCTGGGGATCGGGCGAGCTCACCACGGCCGTGGCCGCACACGCCCTCATGGCCTACGCCGCCGGACGATGAGGCGCCGCGTATGAACTGAAGTGCGTGAGTGCGTGAGTGCGTGCGGGGCCGCGGAGGTGCTCCCGGATTCCCGCCAGCCATGGCCGTATCCGCCGCGCGCCGCGGTCGCCGAGTCGTTCCCGGTCTGGCTCCTGATGGAGGAGGCGCTGGCGCGACGGGCGTCGAAGCTCTCCGAACTCCTGGAGGACACCGGCGTCTGGCGTCACCAGGTCAGGGTCTCGGACCAGGCGGTGGCGTACGCTCAGTCCTACCGCTCCCCGGAGACGGGAGGGCACCAGTACCGCGGCCTGTTTCCGGACCCCCTGGCGCAGGCGGTGGACCGCGCGATCGACGAGATCGACCTCCCGGGGACCCGGAGGTGCGGCTGCTGGTGGCCCCGGTGTTCGAGCTCACCGCGTTCTGACTCATCGGCGAGGGCGAGTCGAGCTTCCTGGTGGTGGACGTGCCCGGGAACCGGGAGAACCTGCGGCACGTGCTCTTCTCGGACGAGGAGTTCCTGCGGGTGGTGCGGCGTCTTCCCGCCGTCGGGGGACGGATGGCCGGGGGAGGACGGGCTCCTGGTCCGGTCCGCCCCGGTCCCCCCGCGGACGGGCACTGAAGGAGAGTGCGGCCGCGCGGGCGCAGCTGCTGCGTGGCGCAGGTGCGAAGCCCGCCGGGGAGCGCCCGGCGGGCTTTCGTTCACCCGGTGAATGCCGCCTCCCCGTGCGGCGAGGTTCCGTCCTCCATGTGTTCAGCTACCTTTTGCGTCATCGAGAGAAAGGAATTGTTGTTCCTGGGCGCAATGCAATCGTGGCGTGCGCAGCACGGCATTGTGATTCGCCCGGGTGAATTTCGATCTGCAGGAAGTTTCAATTTCTGTTTCAACGTGCTACCGGGACCCTCTGCTCCAAAGGCGTGTTGCACTTCACCTTGGCCACTCCACATGGGACAAGGCGTAATTCAGCCAGTTTGCCGTGCGTCCCCGGCGTGATCCACTGATTTTCCAAATGTGGATTTTAGTCTCGCAAAATCCACAAGCCTAGGGAATGCAATCCTGTGCCGGCTTGCCCCGCATTCGAGCCCGCATCGCCGTGCTCCACTCGGCGGGAATGCTGATAACCGCCCGGAGGGTTACGGAAGTTCTCTTCCTGAGCCCCGGTGCGGCGGCACGGGGCTCGTCCGCAAAAAATACCTTTCAACGCCGCATTATGTGAAAGTGCACAGATGGTCCCCTGGCGCGCCGGGAGATCCTTGAATACTTTCGTTTACAAGCCGAAGACACTCCTCGTTACGCAAATGGATCGGAGGGGGCGAACGCACCGGGCCAGCCGCGCCTCGCTTTCCTCCGCTTCTATAGAGTTCTTTAAGCGCCACCGGTAGAAGCTGGATGGCGTACACGGGTCGCCGCTATCGGCGGCGCGGCAGTGAACGTTTCAGGGAGGTGATCGTGGAGCGTGCCCACCGGATCCCCCGCGCCCTGGCCGTCTGCGCGGCCCTGGGCGTGGCCCTGCCCGCGCGGCCGGCGGCGCAGGAGCACGAGCATCACCAGCAGCCCGGCACGGCGTCCGTGCAGCCGGCGTCCACCCCGCAACCGGGAGAGGCGTCGCGCACGGCCGTGCCCGTACGCGCCGAGTTCGCCACCGGCCCCGAGGGCGCGGTGGGCACCCGGGCGGCGCGGGAGCGCGAGGCGGTGGAGGTGCGCCTGCGCCTGACCGATCCCGCCACCGGCCGCCCCCTCACCGGGCTCCAGCCCATGGCCTGGGTGGACGTGCGCCGCAACGAGCAGACGTCGCTGGCCAGCTGCCAGCAGCGCGTCGGCGCGTTCGTGGAGGCCACGCTCCACGTGCGGCACGGGGAGATCAACCTCACCCAGCCCGTTGACGACCTGAACGGGCACTACCTGGTCACCCTGGCCCGCGGCGGCACGGTGGTGGTCATCGACCCCGTGAAGGGCTTCGGGCGCACCCGCATGCTCACCGCCGTCCCCCTGGGCGCGGAGGGGGCGGACTGGGCCGCCACCCCCGACGACCGCCGCATCTTCGTCACCCTGCCGGCGCGTGGCGAGGTGGCCGTCGTCAACACGCACACCTGGCGCGTCGAGGCGCGCATCCCGGCGGGCGCCCGTCCCACCAGGGCGCGCATGCACCCGGACGGCCGCCGCCTCTGGGTCTCGGATCAGGGCACGGGCGTGGTGGTGATCGACGCCGAGCGCCTCGCCGTCGTCGCCTCGATCCCCACCGGCGTGGGCCCGCACGCCATCGCCTTCTCGGACGACGGCGCCACGGCGTTCGTGGCGTCGCGGGGCGCGGGGGCGGTGAGCGTGATCGACGCGGCCGCGCTGCGGAAGACGGGGGAGGCACGGACCGGCGCCGCGCCGGCGGACGTGGCGTGGTCCACCGTCCGCGGCGCGGCGTTCGTCGTGGACGAGGCGGACGGGATGATGTACGTCGTCGACGCGCGGGGGACGGTCACGGAGCGCATCCCCTTCGCCCCCGGCATCCGCCACCTCCGCTTCGCCCCCGATCCCGCGCACGCCCACGGCGGGCACGGCGGCGGCCACGGGGCGGCGGGGAACGGCAACCTGGCCTTCGTGCTGAATCCCGCCGCAGGGACGCTGCAGATCTACGACGTGGCGCAGCGCAAGGTGGTGCGCACCCTCTCCGGCGCGCCGGAGCCGGACCAGGTGGCGTTCACCGGCCAGTTCGCCTACGTCCGCGCGGCGGGGACGGCCAGCGTGGCGCTCATCCCCCTCGCCAACCCCACGGCGGGCGCGGTGGGGCCGCACGACTACTTCGCCGCGGGAAGCACCGTCCCCGGCTCCATCGCGGTGGACTCGCTGGGGGACGTCCTGGTGCCGCAGCCGGGGATGCACGACGCCATCTACGCCGCCAATCCCGCCGAGCGGATGGTCTACTCCTACCACTACATGGAGGGAATGCCCGTTCCCCACGGCGGCCTCACCACCTACGGCTTCACGCCGAAGGCCGTCCGCGTCGTGACCCGCCAGGTGCGCGAGACGGAGCCCGGCGTCTACTCCGCCACGCTCAAGATCGACCGCGCGGGGGACTACGACCTCATCTTCCGCTCCCCCGAGCCCTACTTCCTGGCCTGCTACGGGTTCACGGTGGAGCGCGATCCGGCGCAGCACTCCGCCCGCGACCTGCGCATCGGCGTGGAGCCCGGCGGCGAGCTGCGCCCCGGGCGGGCGGCGGTGCGCTTTCGCGTGAGCGACGCGAACGAGGGCGCGCCGGTGGGCGGGCTGGACGACTTCGGCGTGCAGCTGGCCTCCACGGATGGGTGGCGGCAGCGCGCGCGGGGCGTGGCCGTGGCGGAGGGCGTCTACGAGGCGGTGTTCGACCTCCCCGCGCCGGGCGTGTACGTCGCCTCGTTCGAGATCCCCTCGCGCGGCGTGACGCTGCGCGACCTGTCGCCCGTGTGGATCACGGTGCAGCCGTGATCTCCCCCGCCCGCGAAGCCGCCGCGCCGCCGAGGCTGGGAGACGCCCTCACCCGCGAGTACCTGGAGGAGAACCGCGTCCTTCCGCTCTCGGTGGACGGCGGGCGCCTGGTGATCGGGTGCGCGGGGCGGCCGGACCCGCAGGCGGTGGCGGAGCTGGAGGAGCTGTTCGGCGCGCCGGCGGAGCTGCGCGAGCTGCCGGAGGCGGAGCTGATGGACGGCATCCGCCGCGCCTGCGCGCAGGAGGCCACCGCCGCGGGGATGATCGCCGGCCTGCGCTCCGCGGACGACGACGGGGGCGCCGGCGACGCGGTGGCGCACGACCTGGCGGAGATGGCCAACCAGGCGCCCGTCATCCGCCTGGTGAACCTCCTGCTGGCGGAGGCGGTGGAGGCCGGCGCCAGCGACGTGCACCTGGAGGCGGAGGCGCGGGAGATGGTGGTGCGCTACCGCGTCGACGGCGTGCTGCAGGAGGCCCCGGCGCCGCCGCCGCACCTGCGCGCCGCGGTGGTGAGCCGGCTGAAGATCATGGCGGAGCTGGACATCGCCGAGCGGCGCCTGCCGCAGGACGGCCGCGTGCGGCTGCGCACCGAGGGGCGCGAGCTGGACGTGCGCGTGAGCACCCTGCCGACGCTGCACGGCGAGAGCGTGGTGCTGCGTCTGCTGGACGTCGGCGGCGAGCGCATCCACCTGGAGGGGCTGGGGATGGGCGAGGACACGCTCGCCTCCCTCCTTTCCTTTGCCGCTCGGCCGCACGGCGTGCTGCTGAACACGGGCCCGACCGGGAGCGGCAAGACGACGACGCTGTACGCGCTGGTGGACCGCATCCGCACCGGGCGCGAGAAGATCGTCTCGGTGGAGGACCCGGTGGAGTACGAGCTCGCCGGGATCGCGCAGGTGCCGGTGAACACCAGGGTGGGATTGACCTTCGCGCGGGCGCTGCGGGCGATCCTGCGCCAGGACCCCGACGTCCTGCTGGTGGGCGAGATGCGCGACCCGGAGACGGCGGAGATCTGCATCCAGGCCGCG
Organism: Longimicrobium sp.; assembly: GCA_036260235.1. Lineage (GTDB taxonomy): Bacteria > Gemmatimonadota > Gemmatimonadetes > Longimicrobiales > Longimicrobiaceae > Longimicrobium. The sequence goes on along the minus strand of DATAAG010000141.1, from coordinate 804 downwards.
CTCACCGGGCACCTGGTCCTCTCGACGCTGCACACGAACGACGCCCCCGGCGCCCTGACGCGCCTGGTGGACCTGGGCGTCCCCGACTACCTGGTCGCCTCGACGGTGGAGGGGATCCTGGCGCAGCGCCTGGTGCGCCGCGTCTGCCGCGCGTGCGCCGAGCCGCACGCGCCCACTGCCGCCATCGCCAGGGAGCTGCTGGAGGCGGGGCACGCCGCGGGGCGCGTGCTCCGCGGCCGGGGCTGCGCCGCGTGCCGGGGGACCGGCTACCGCGGGCGGACGGGGATCTACGAGCTGGTGATGATGGACGACGCCCTGCGCGCCGAGCTGCTGCGCCGCCCCGACGCCGACGCACTGCGCCGCCTGGCGGTCCAGCGCGGGATGCGCCCCCTGCGCGCCGACGGCTGGCGCCAGGTGGCCGCCGGGGTGACGACGCCGGAGGAGGTGCTGCGGGTGGCGTGATGGGGTGATGGGGTGATGGCGTGATGGGGTGATGGAGTGATGGAGTGATGGAGTGATGGAGTGATGGAGTGAGCGGGGCGCATCGGAACGTTGGGTGCGCGGGGGCGAGACCCCCGGCGTCGCCGGGGAGGCCCTCTCCCCCGCCGACCTGCGCCGCTCGTTCCTCGCGGCTCGGCGGCGACCCCTCCCCCAACTTCGGGGGAGGGGTGGTAGGGAAGGTTCGGAGTGTTGTAACTGGCCTCGCGCGAGGGGCAGGCGCCCCCTCCTCGGCGCTCCCCACAAACAGCGAGGGGGCGCCGGCGGTGCGCACCGAACTGGCTGCACACTCGAGTGCCGGCCATG
>DATAAG010000140.1:0-5580 GCA_036260235.1 Longimicrobium sp. | reverse complement strand
GAGTGATGGAGTGATGGAGTGATGGAGTGATGGAGTGATGGAGTGATGGAGTTGTGGCGCGGCCGGTGCTCACTGGCTGGTTTCCAGGCCCTTTCCTTCGTTCGTGAACCACGTGGTTCGGCCTGATGATGACAGCGCTGTCCGGAGCGGGGACCGCGGATCGTTTTCTCCGGTGCTCGGATGCCAGCGATTTCTCCGAACCCGAGGAGGCGTATGATGACAAGCGGCGTTCGCACCGGCCGGCGGCCCTGCGCGGGGCTCTGCCTGCTGCTCCTGCTCTCCGCTTGCGAGCAGGTGGCGGCCCCGGGAGAGGAAGACTACCAGATCGGCTTCGTGCGCGACGGAGTGCTGTACGTCACGACCCCCCGCACCACCCAGGTACGGCAGGCGAGCGACGGAAGCAGCTTCCTGCTCGATCCGTCCTGGTCTCCCGACGGGCGGTTCGCCGCGGCTACCCAGCTCACCCAGCTCGCCGGAGGGCAGGAGGATTACCAGGTGGTGGTGGTCGACTCCCGCACCGGGACGCAGCGCGCGATCACGTCCGGACCGGACGACCACTTCGGGGTGGCCTGGTCGCCGGACGGCACCCGCATCGCCTACCTGGGTGCGGCGGAGTTCGCCCGCCCTGCACGGCTGTTCATTGCGAACGCGGACGGCACGCAGGCGCGGCAGGTGGGGACGGGGGAGTACTGGGTGTCCCGCCCCAGCTGGTCTCCCGACGGCAGCCAGCTGGCCATGACGCTGTATTCGTACGACATCGCCATCGTGGACGCGCAGAGCGGCGGCGTGGTGCGCCGGCTGACGGACGACAGGCGGAGTGTGGCGCCGGCGTGGTCTCCGGACGGGTCGACCATCGCCTTTACCTTGATCTCGGGGCACGACTCCGCCATCCGGCTGATGGACGCGAACGGCACCCGCCAGCGCACGCTGAAGCGCGAGGATGCGTTCTACCCGGCGTGGTCTCCTGATGGACGCACCATCGCCTTCATCAGCTCACGTGGGCCAGACCCGGACATCTTCACCATCCGGCCGGACGGGTCCGGCGAGCGGCCGGTCACCCGCGGCGGGGGCAACGATATGGGACCCTCCTGGCGCCGGGTGCCGTAGGTCCCCCGGCTGCTGCTGCCGGTGACGTCCGCGCGGCTTCAATCGTGCGGTCCGTCTCCGGCAGCAGCGAGGGAGTTGCGGATGAACCTGGGAACGACAGAGTCCTGCACGTCGTGCAGTTGAAGCCCCGCGCAGTTTGCGGGGCTTACCGCTGTCGTAGCGGCGGGTTCACCCGCCCGAGCTGAGCCGGGCGCAAGTCACTTATAATAATTCGTGACTCACATTCTGCCATTCGGATCCACCGCCTTCGGCTCGCGGTTGCCGTTGCAGGCCATTCCCTATTCCCTGTTCCCTATTCCCTGTCAGTGAACCTGGTCCTGCTCGGCGTGCTGGGGTACGTGCTCCTCCAGTTCGCCATCGGCATCTACGTCTCGCGGCGAATCCGCACGGAGACGGACTACCTCGTCGCGGGGCGCAGCCTGGGCTACGGGCTGGCCATCTTCACCATCTTCGCCACCTGGTTCGGCGCGGAGACCACCATCGGCGCGGCGGGGGCGATCTACGGCGAGGGCCTGGCAGGGGGGACGGCCGATCCGTTCGGCTACGGCGCCTGCCTGCTGCTGATGGGCCTCGTCTTCGCCGTCCCGCTCTGGCGGCGCAAGCTGACCACGCTGGGCGACCTGTTCCGGCAGCGCTTCTCCGGGCGCGTCGAAAAGCTGGCCGTGGTGCTGATGATCCCCACCTCGCTGCTGTGGGGGGCGGCGCAGATCCGCGCCTTCGGGCAGGTGCTCTCCGCCAGCTCGGGGCTGGAGGTGACGCTCACCGTCACGATTGCCGCGGCGATCGTGATCGCCTACACGGCGTTCGGCGGACTGCTGGCGGACGCGTGGACGGACGTGGTGCAGGGGATCGCCCTCATCATCGGCCTGGTGGTGCTCTTCGTGGTGGTGCTGCGCGACACGGGGGTGGACGCGCTGGGGCAGATCCCGGCGGAGCGGCTGCAACTCTTCGGCGGACCGGGGACGCCGCCGCTGGCCGTGCTGGAGGCGTGGGCGATCCCGGTCTGCGGCTCGGTGCTGGCGGCGGAGCTGGTGCAGCGGGTGATCGCCACGCGGACTCCGGAGATCGCGCGCAACTCGGCCCTCGTTGCCGCCGGGCTGTACCTGCTGTTCGGGCTGATCCCCGTCACGCTGGGGCTGATGGGCCCGACCCTGGTGCCGGGGCTGGAGCACGGAGAGCAGATCCTGCCCCGGATCGCGTCGCAGTACCTGCCCGGCGTTCTCTACGTGATCTTCGCGGGGGCGCTGGTCTCTGCGATCCTCTCTACGGTGGACAGCGCGCTGCTGGTGGCGGCGGGGCTGCTCTCGCACAACCTGCTGGTGCCGCTGCGGCCCGGGATGACGGAGGCGCAGCGGGTGCGCGTGGCGCGGATGGGCGTGGTGCTGTTCGGGGCGCTGGCGTACGTGATCGCGCTGCACGCGCAGGGGGTGTACGCGCTGGTGGAGGAGGCGTCGGCGTTCGGCAGCGCGGGCATCTTCACCGCGCTGGTGATCGGGCTGTTCTCGCGCTGGGGCGGCCCGGCCAGCGCGGCCGCGGCGATGCTGTGCGGCATCGCGGCGTGGGTCGCGGGCGCGTACGTGCTCGCGCTGCCGTACCCGTACCTCGGATCGCTGGCGGCGGCGCTCGCGGGATACGCGGCCGGCGCGTTTGTGGAGCGGGGGAGGGCGCCGGAGGAAGCCGCCGCGCCGGCGGGCGCGTGACGTGCGTGGGCGGACGGGGATGAGAAAACATCTGGATCAGCCCGGTACGTCGCGGCCGCGGGTGGAGCGAATGAATTCGCCGCTGGAAGGTCGCGAAGTCCGCCTGTGCGGACTCGTGGGCGAGAGGCCGGAGGGATGAGCCGAACCCTGGCTGCGCCGCAGGCTCCCGATCCAGCGCTCGAAATCGCCGCAACGACTGCACGCTGTCCGCCTTCGCGGACACGGAGGGGCAGAGGGTGGCGCGGGGGGACTGGATGGATCGTGCGGGCCGGGCTCGCTGTCGCGCTGCCAGCTGCGCTCGGGGCCTGCGCGGCGCGGCTGCCGCCGATGGAGGCGCAGCGGCTGGGGGACGTGCTGTTCGCGCCGCCGACGGAGACGGAGGTGTGCGCGGTGGAGGCGGAGTGGGCGCGGCGGGACACCGGCGCGCGCGCGGTACGGGTCGAGTGGAGTGAGGAAGGGCGGAACGGCGCGCGGACGATGGTGCTGTCGCACACGGTGGATGGGTTGCGGCACTACGGCGCGGTGCGGGTCCCGCCCGGCGCGGAAGGGCGGCGGCTGCCGGTGCTGGTGATCGCCCACGGCGGCGACCGGGGGACCTCGGGATACAACTTCTTCCGCAGCGGGCCACTCGCGGAGGGGTGGGTGCAGGTGCTCCCCTCCTTTCGCTCCGAGCGGCTGGCGATGCGGGCGCTGCGGCGCTACCGCTCCGAGGGGCGGCCCAGCCCGTGGAACCGCGACGTGGACGACGCGATGGCGCTGCTGAGCGCCGCCCTGAAGCAGGTGCCGGAGGCGGACAGCACGCGCGTGGCGGTGCTGGGCCGCAGCCGCGGTGGGGGTGTGGCGCTGCTGATGGCCGTCCGCGACCCGCGGGTGAAAGGGGTGGTGGACTTCTTCGGCCCGACGGACTTCTACCTGCCCGAAGTGCGCCAGCTCGCCGACCGGGCGCTGCGCAGCCGCATCCCGAAGCTCCCCGGCGCGGGCTACCTGGCCGACAGCGTGCTCTTCGCGCTGCGTGACGGCCGGACGACGGTGGAGCGCGCGCGGTCGGAGCTGCTGCGGCGCTCACCGGTCTATTTCGCGCGGCGGCTGCCACCCACGCAGATCCACCACGGCACCCGCGACGACGAGGTGCCCATCGCCCACAGCGAGCGGCTGGCGGACGCGCTGGTGCGCATCGGCCGGACGGCGCCGCTGTGGGAGATCCACCGCTACCCCGGCGGCGGGCACCGGCCGCACACGCTGCGCGGCGCACAGGAGCGCGCGGAGGCGTGGCTGCAGCACGCGGTCGCGTCCGGCGCCGCGCCCCTTCGCCCCACCCTCACCTCCACATGTTGATGTCGTTCCGTCTCGCCGCCGGGCTGGCGCTCCTCGGCAGTTTCACGGCGTGCGTGAAGTCGTACACGCCGCCGGAGGATCGCGTCTTTCCGCCGGGCCGCTACGAATACCGCGCGGCCATCCTGCCGCCCGGCGCATCGGATTCCGTCCGCTACACGGGTGGGCTGGTGCTGTACGCCGTCACGCCCGACTCGCTCGCCGGGCGGTGGGAGGTGCGGGGGTACGATCTGGCGCTGCGCGAGAACCGGTGGAACGTCGCCTCGTACGAGGTGCACGCGATCGTCACGATCGGCGGTGACACGCTGACGCTCATCCACAGCATCGAGCGCGGCCGCACGGAGGCCGAGCCCGTGTGCAGGGTATCCGCCAACCGCCCCGGCTACCACGCGGAAGGCACCTGCACGCTGCACCGCTGAGATCCTGACAGCAATCAACGCAGCGTGCGCGGAGAAGAAAAGAGAGTACGCAGAGAACATGTCTTTTCTCTGCGTACTCTCTTTCGCCTCCGCGTACTCCGCGGTGAAACCTACCCGGCTGCGGACTCCGCGGGCTCGCTGATCATGGCGTCGAGGTCCAGGCCGGTGGACGGGGTGACGTCCGCGTCCAGCACGCGCTGCATGTAGCGCAGGGCCTGCTTGGTGTCGATCGGCTCCAGCGAGGCGACGCAGTCCGGCGGCACGTGGATGCGGTAGTCGCGCATGTACGCGTCGCTCGCCGTCATCAGCACGCAGGTGTCGGCGTTGATGCCGGTGAGGATGAGGTGGCGCGTGCCGAGGTGCTCCAGCAGCGTGCCCAGCGTGCTGGCGAAGAACGCGGAGTGCTTGGGCTTGAGCACGAAGTAGTCGTTGCCGTCCGGGCGCAGCAGCTCGGCAAGGCGCTGCCCGCGGACGCCGTCTTCCAGGCAGTGCTTCACCACCTCGCGAAAGTCCGAGCGCCACTTGCCGAAGTTGTCGTTGGCGTAGATCACGGGGATGCGGCGCGCCCGCGCCTCCTGCTTGAGCGCCGCGATGCGCTCCGCCGCGGCCACCGCGGGCTCCACCACCTTTTCGCCACCGGGCCACTCCAGGTCGTTGATCATGTCGATGATCAGCAGCGCGGCCGGCGAGTCGTCCGGGGCGTTGCCGTGAAGATCGGGGCTCTCTTGCGACATGCGATGGGCAGTGCGTGAGTGCGTGGGTGCGTGAGTGCGTGAGTGCGTGAGTGCGTGAGTGCGTTCGTGGAAGGCCCGGAATCGACGCCGTGAGCCGACTCGTGACACGTTACCACCCCCGCTCGCCCGCCGACAGCCCGCCTTGCCGCCACCCCCGCCCACCCTCCATCATCCTGTCGCACTCTCGCACTCTCGCACTCTCGCACTCTCGCACTCTCGCACTCTCGCACTCTCGCACTCTCGTACTCTCGCACTCTCGTACTCTCGCACACTCGCACTCCCGCACTC
>DATAAG010000139.1:0-6216 GCA_036260235.1 Longimicrobium sp. | reverse complement strand
GGTACGTCGCAGACTCTGGCCTGCGACAATCAACCGAACATCCCAGCATGAAGCAGATGTCGTGATGATTCCACGAAGCCAGCTGGAACTCTTCACAGACGTCTTAGCCTTTGCAGCGTAAAGGGATAAAGTCGAGATCAGACTCAGCTGGCGTTCACACCATGATCCGGCGCCGACCGAAGGATCTTACCGGCAGAGCCGAGGGGCTGGCTTCGTACCGCCGGAGCCAGCCCCCGGGTGACCGAGAGAAGATCCTTCGGTTGCGCCCAAGCGGAGGATGGCGTGGGTGCCGATCGATCGTGCGCACTACCCGCGGCGGAAGAGGCGGGCGAGGATGCCGGGGGAGCGCGCCAGGGGCTGGCGGATCTCGCAGTCCGTGTCGTCCAGCCAGGCGATGCACTGCTCGGGATTGACGTAGATGCCCCGCCCCACGATCTCGACGAAGGCGGGCGGCACCCACGCCACCAGGTACCGCGCATAGGCGTCGGAGCCGGGCCGGTCGTCCTGGAAGAATCCGGCCCACGTGTCCCACGGCGGCGTGTTGTACACGTCGAACCAGCCGCCCGTCTCCAGTTCCGCCGCGCCGTCGCAGAGATCGGCGTCCGGAAAGTAGACCATCAGCCGCCCCTCGCCCGACCGCGGCCACCCGAACGGCTGCCCCAGGACCTCCCGGCGGTTCACCAGCACGCTGTCCACGGCGGAGAAGTAGTCCGGCGACAGGATCCGCGGCGCGAGCGAAGGCGTGCGCAGGCAGCTTCGCGGATCGGCGAGGTCCGCCCGCGGGCCGCACCAGGCGGCGGCCTGCGCCACGCAGTCGCCGAACGGCTGCGTGGAGGCGGAGACGTCCGGCACGCCGCGGACGATCACGGCACGTCCTTCAGCATCAGCGTCATCAGCTCCGAGTCCCAGAGCTCGCCGTCCAGGGCGTACGCCCGCGGCTGCACGCCGAACGGGACGAAGCCGGCGGAGCGGTAGAGCTGCCGCGCGCTCTCGTTCACCGTCACCACCCCCAGCAGCAGGCTCTCCACCCCCTCCAGCGTCTTCGCGTGGGCGATCAGCGCGTCCAGCAGCGCGCGGGCGATCCCCCACCGCCGCGCCCCGGGGGCGACGTACATCCCCCACACCAGCGCCCGGTGCCGCGCCTTGCGCTTGGTCTCCCGCGCCAGGCCGATCATCCCCACCAGCTCCCCGCCCTCGAACGCGCCGAACACCACCTGCTCGCGATCCGCCCCCCGCGCCAGGCGCTCCATGATCTCGCTCAGCGGGCGTTCCACCTCTTCCTCGTAGGTGGAGCCGAACGCTTCCGGCGACTCGCGCAGCGCGCCCAGGCGCAGCGCCTGGTACGCGTCCACGTCACCCGCGCCAAGGATGCGGATCGATGCCATTTGGTCTCTCGTCACGCACTCACGCACTCAAGGGTACTCCAGCTCCCGGCGCGTCCACACCTCGCCGGCGCGGGCCACCAGGCGCACCGCCCGCAGGTTGCGCACGTCCGCCAGCGGGTCCGCGTCCAGCACCACCAGGTCCGCCGCCATCCCCGGCTGCAGCGTGCCGATGGAATCGCGCCCCATGGCCCGGGCGGCGTTGCGGGTGGAGGCCAGCAGCACCTCCATGGGCGAGAGGCCGGCGGCCGCCATTGCCTCCATCTCGCGGTAGACGCTGGCGCCGTGCAGCGTGAGCGGGTTCCCCGCGTCGGTCCCCATGGCGACCGGGATGCCGGCGGCGTGCACGCGGCGCAGGTTCTCCGCCATCACGCTGTCCTCCCTGGCGAACCGTGCCGCGAAGTTCGCGGCCAGGCGCAGCGGCGGCAGCGAGTCCGTCAGCATCGCCTTCCGTCGCGTGTCGGGGTCCACGCATTCCATCGGCAGGCCCGTGGCGTCGAAGCGGCGCTCGAACAGCTGCCGGTACCCGCTGGTGACGGTGAGCGTGGGCGTGTAGATGGTGCCCGCCTCCCGCGCCAGCCGCAGGAACTCCTCGTCCACCGGCACGTCGTCCACGGAGTGCACCAGCAGCCGCGCGCCCGCCGCCACGGCGTCGCGCGCGGCCCACAGGTCCGTGGCGTGGACGATGAGCGGAATCCCCGCGCGGCGCGCCTCTTCCGCCGCGGTGCGCAGCATCGCCTTGTACCGCGTGGTGTCGGGCGTGCGCTCGTTCACCAGGTACCACACCTTGATGGCGTCGGCGTCGTAGTGCGCCATCATCCGGGCGCCCGCGCGGGTGGTGCTGTCGTTGGAAATGTAGACGAACTGGCGCTGCGCCGGCGTGTTGACCCAGTGGTCCAGCGTGGAGAGGAGCGGCCCCGCGGCGGCCACGTGCGGCGCGGCGGTGCTGGCCTCCGCGCGCACCCGCAGCGCCCACGTCCACGGGTAGCCGCCCACGTCGAACGTCCCCGTGACGCCGGAGCACAGGTAGCTGCGGAAGAAGCGCTCCGGGTGCGCCTCCAGCACGGCGACGGTGCTGTCGTAGGGAAAGCGCGCGCGCACGTCCTGCGCGTCCGGCCGCCCGTCCGCCCACCCCGTCTGCGAGTAATGCACGTGCGCGTCGATGAGCCCGGGGATGATCCACTTGCCGCGCGCGTCGATCGTGTGCACCTCCGGCCCCGCCTCGCACTGCCCCACGCAGGCGATGCGGCCGTTGCGCATCACCACCGTGGCGTTGCGCAGCGGCGCGGCGCCGGTGCCGTCGATCACCGTGGCGCCGGTGAAGGCGAACGCGGGCACCGGCACGTCCCCTGGCGAGCCGAAGGCGGTGGTGACGGCGATCTTCCAGCTGCCGTCCGGCTGCCGCACCAGCACCCGCTCGCTCACGCCGCGCGCGCTGCCGCCCTGCACCACCCGGTAGCGGTACGCGCCGTAGACCACGCCGGGCGCCAGCGGCACCACCTCGAAGTGCGTGGCCACCAGCGTGTCCGGCCAGGCGTTGGGGTCACCGCCCGTCATCCCCTCGTAGCCCCACTGCACGCCGCCCGCCCCGGTGCGCGCCAGCCGCGGGCTCTGCAGGTAGTAGCTGAGGTACGTGGCCCGGTCGCGCGCGTGGATCGCGCCGATGTTGCCGCGAAAGGCGGCCAGCGCCTCCACGGAGTCGCGGGCCCGCTGCTCCGCCGGGTACGCCGGCTGGGCGGAAGCGGGCGCCGGGAGGGCGAACGACAGCGCGAGGGATGCGGCGGCGGCGCGAAGGATGGTCATGGCGGCGCGGGGAGCGGTGGATGAAAACGGGAGCGCACGCCCACAGAGTAGCGGGCGCGCGCTCGGGTGGTCAAATGCGTGGGGCCCCTCCCCCCGGCCCCCTCCCCGCTCGTTCCTCGCGGAGAGGGGGAGAACCGCGAACAGCGTCGGACCCCTCACCCCCGGCCCGTCTCCCGCAAACTGCGCGGGAGACGGGAGAATGCCAATCCGCGCTCCACGTTGTCATTCCGAAGGAGGCGCCGCGCGGAAGCCGCCCTCGCGCAGAACCATGGCACCGGCTGAGGAACCTACTCGCCGAGCCTGGTGGCCTGATCCCGCGTCACGCTCCCGCCCCTAAGAGTGTGTTTGAGAATTCTGGCTCCTCGTTGGAGCGCCTTGACTTCCTGAGGGGGCGCACGCACGTAACGGCAAACTACACAACCGTTTGTGCGCGACCGAAGGATCTGGTCTCGGCCACGACGGGGCCGGATGCGACGCTGCGGCCCCAGCCCCTCGGTTCGGCCGGCCAGATCCTTCGGTCGGCGCCAAAGTCCCTCCGTAGCTGCAGGTTCGGAGCGGCGCCTCCCTCAGGAAAACAAGCAGTGGGGACATTCTTGAACACACTCTACGAGTCCGCGCAGGCGGACTTTGCGAATTTCCAGCGGCGAATTTCATTCGCTTGTCGTCGCGCCGGCCTCATCTGTGGGAGGGCACCCCGAGCCTGCGCCGCGAATCACACCTTCAGGTACCAGCGCCGGCGGTGCATGGCCCAGACGATGGCCGTCCACAGGGCCACGAAGCAGAGGGCGAACGCCAGCGACGCATCGTGCCGCGGCAGCCACGACGCAAAGCCGCGCTCGAAGATCACCCCCTTCAGCGGCTCCCCGCCCACCCTGATCATCACCAGCAGCCGCGCCATCACGCCGGAGAGGAAGAACGCGAAGATGGCGTTCATCCCGAACCAGGCGAAGGGCATGGCCCAGCGGCGCCACCCGCGCACGTCCACCAGCCAGTAGCACACCGCCAGCGTGTGCAGCGCCATCCCGGCGGTGAACAGCACGTACGAGCTGGTCCACAGCTGCTTGTTGATGGGGAACGCCGCGTCCCACACCAGGCCCAGGACGAGCGCCGCGTTCCCCGCCAGGAACAGCCCCACCAGCCGGTCGGAGGCGGACCGGTCCGACCGCATCCACCGCCCCGCGAACACTCCCAGCAGCACCGTCGCCACGGCGGGGAGGGTGCTCAGCAGCCCCTCCGGGTCCCACGTCCTGGCCTGCGACCACAGGTGGTTCGTCCCGAAGACCGCACGGTCCACGTACGCCGCCAGGTTGCCGTCCTTGCCCAGGTCCCCCGCGCGCCCGCCGGGGACGGGCACCAGCATCATCATCGCCCAGTAGCCCAGCAGCAGCGCCGCCGCGATGCTCGCCTGCGCGCGCGGCCGGGTGAACAGCACCACCGCCGATGCCAGGATGAAGGCCAGCCCGATGCGCTGCAGCACCCCCGGCAGCCGCAGGTTCGCCAGGTCCAGGTCGTAGTACGGGAACGCCGTCAGCAGCAGCCCCAGCAGGATGAGGATGGCCCCGCGCTTCGCCGCCCGGCCGAACAGCCGCCCCGGCGCGTCGCCCCGCTCCCGGCGCGCCAGGAGGGAAAACGCCATCGACACGCCGACAATGAAGAGGAAGAAGGGGAAGATGAGGTCCGTGGGCGTCCACCCGTGCCACGCCGCGTGCTCCAGCGGGTCGTAGATGGTGTCCCACGTCCCCGGGTTGTTCACCAGGAGCATGGCCGCCACCGTGAGCCCCCGGAACACGTCCAGCGACAGCAGCCGCTCCGGCCGGGCGGGCGGCACCGCCGGCTCCAGCTGCGGCGCGATAGGGCGGGCGGCGGCGGTGTCGGTCATGGGATGGACCTTCGCGGGTGGAGGAGGACAGGTCTATCCTGCCGGATCAGGTCGGCGGGGGCAAGCCTTGCGTCATCGGAGTGCGTACTTGCGGCCAGCCGCGCGCACGGATGCCTGCCACCGGCGCACGCGGAGCGGTATCTTTCCGACAGGGTACGCGCGCCGCCCCGTGTGAGGAGGCTCCCGGAAATGGACCCGATCCTGGTGATGATCATCGGCGGCGCCGCGTTGTTCGCGACCCTGGGGTGCGCGCTGGCCGCGCTGGTGATCGCGGTCGGCTTCCGGCGCAGGCCCTGGCGGTCGGGCGGGATGGCGGCGGCGTCCGCGCTCGTCTTCCTGGCCTCCACCGCGATGCTGCCGGCGCGCTACGATGCCGCGGAGCACGACGGGATCAAGGACGTGCACGCCGGCTTCGCGCCGGCGCTGGAGCGCTACCGCCAGGCGCACGGCGAGTATCCGCCCACCCTGGAGGCGGCGGGCATCGCCACCCCGCAGACGCGCTATGGCCCGCTCCGCTACCGGAGCGGGCGTGCCGAGGACGGCGCCGCCTTCTATTCCGTGGGCTTCGGGGACTGGTGGGGGAACGGCTTCGACGCGTACTTCGACAGCCGGAAGGGAACGTGGCAGATCGATTCGTAGTCCGTTGACCAGCGGGGATTCACGATGAGGAAAAGCAGCACGAGGGGATTCGCGGCGATGCTGGGGCTGGTGCTCGTCGCCGCGGCGCTCGACCGACCCCGCGCCGGGGCGGCGGATGCGTCGCCGGCGCCACTGCCCGCGTACCAGGCCCCCGTCCGGTCCGCCGCCGATCCGGCGCCGCGGCCGCTCCCGGCGATGAGGTCGGAGCTCGGCTCAAAGCCCTCCCATCCCCTCCCCGATCCGCCGCCGGACGACCGCCTGGGGGCGTATCCCGCGTGGAATGGCCGCGACCTGGACTGCCCCGACGTGGGCGGTCCCGTCCGCGTCACCGGCGCCGACCCGCACCGCCTGGACCGCGACGGGGACGGCGTGGGGTGCGAGAGCCAGTGATGTCGCGTGCGCCGATCATCCTGATCTGATTCATATCACTCCATCACTCCATCACTCCATCACTCCATCACTCCATCACTCCATCACCAACGCAATGCCGCCCGCGCGACCGGGTCGCGCGCG
>DATAAG010000138.1:0-2786 GCA_036260235.1 Longimicrobium sp. | reverse complement strand
CGGCCCGCCACCGGCTTCACGCAGGCGTACCCCAACCCGGGCGCCCCCGCCTCGGAGCCGACGGAGGTGCGGGTGCTGGTGGGCGGCGGCGCGGCCCGCCACCGGCTTCACGCAGGCGTACCCCAACCCGGGCGCCCCCGCCTCGGAGCCGACGGAGGTGCGGGTGCTGGTGGGGCCCGACGCGGTGTACGTGGGCGCCCGCATGTTCGACTCGCACCCCGACAGCATCGCGGCCCAGCTGTCGCGCCGCGACGTGTACGGCACCTACTCCGACCGCATCCTGCTCTTCTTCGACTCGCACGACGACCGGCGCACCGCCTTCCACTTCGCCGTGAACCCGCGGGGAGTCAAGCAGGACAGCTACCAGTACGACGACACCCGCGAGGACCAGTCATGGGACGCCGTGTGGGACGTGGCCACCTCCGTGGACTCGCTGGGGTGGACGGCCGAGTTCCGCATTCCCCTGTCGCAGCTGCGCTTTCCCTCGCGGGTCGGCGGCGAGCGGGTGTGGGGCGTGGGCTTCATGCGCGAGGTGGCCCGGCGCGACGAGCGCAGCACCTGGTCGCCGTGGACCCGCAACTCGCCCGGCTTCGTCTCGTCGTTCGGCGAGCTGCGGGGGTTGGAGACGGTGCGCGCCCCGGCGCGGCTGGAACTGCTCCCCTACACCAGCGCGCGGCTGGACCGGGCCCCCGGCAGCGCCGACGACCCCTTCTACAGCCGCAACGACGTGGCGGGGTCGGTGGGTGCCGACTTCCAGTACGGCCTGCCGGGCGGCCTTACGCTCACGGGGACGGTGAACCCCGACTTCGGGCAGGTGGAGGTGGACCCCGCCGTGGTGAACCTGACGGCGTTCGAGACCTTCTTCCCGGAGCGGCGCCCGTTCTTCGTGGAGGGGAGCGACGTCTTCCGCTTCGGCACCCTGGTGACGCGCAACTCGTTCTCGTACCCGCAGTACTTCTACTCGCGCCGTATCGGGCGGCAGCCGCAGCTGGGGGTGGGGGGCTCCGACATCGCCTTCGTGGACGCGCCGAGCCAGACCACCATCCTGGGCGCCGCCAAGGTGAGCGGAAAGATCAGCGGCTGGTCGGTGGGGCTGCTGAACGCCGTCACGGCCGAGGAGCAGTCGCGGTACCGCACCACGGCGGGGGTGGACGAGTCGACGTCGGTGGAGCCGCTGAGCAACTACTTCGTGGGCCGGCTGCGCCGTGACCTGCGGCAGGGACGCACCGTGATCGGCGGCATCTTCACGGCCGCCAACCGCGACATGAGCGACAGCGTCTTCCGCCCGCTCCTCCGCTCTTCGGCGTACGTCGCGGGGCTGGACTGGCAGCACGCGTGGAAGGGGCGTGCCTGGACGTTCAGCGGCTTCCTGGCGGGGAGCCGCGTGGGAGGGAGCGAGAGCGCCATCGCCTCCACCCAGCGCTCCAGCGCCCGCTACTTCCAGCGCCCCGACGACGGCTCGGTGGAGCTGAACCCCGAGCGCACCTCGCTGGGCGGGCGCATCGGCGGGCTGGCGCTGTCGCACAGCGGCGACTGGGACGGCTCCATCACCTATCAGGAGGTCAGCCCCGGCTTCGAGGCCAACGACCTGGGCTTCCAGTCGTTCGCGGGCCGGCGCGGCATCTCCACCCACGCGGGACGCCGGGTGAACCGGCCGGCGGGCGCCTTTCTGAGCTACGCCTACAGCGCGTACCAGGCGCACGCGTGGAACTGGGACGGCGACAACGTGGCCGCGGACTTCGGCGCCGCCGCCAGCGGCACCTTCCGCAACTTCTGGGGCGTGTCGCTGGCCGGCGGCCTCACCCCCGCGACGGTGGACGACCGGCTGACGCGCGGCGGACCCGAGGCCGTGGTCCCCGGCTACTGGCGGGCGAGCGCCACCGTGTCGTCGGACCGCCGCAAGCCCCTCTCGGCGTCGGCGTCGGCCTCGGCCAGCGAGTACCGGGACGGGCAGTACGTGCGTTCCGTCTCCACGGTGCTCACCCTGCGCCCCTCCACCTCGGTGCAGGTGAGCGTGGGCCCCCGCTACTCGCGCGTGTTCAACACCAGCCAGTACGTGCTGGCCCACGCCGACACGCTGGCCCGCGCCACCTTCGGCCGCCGCTACGTGTTCGCCGACGTGGACCAGCGCGTCCTTTCCCTGGACACGCGGATCAACTGGACGTTCACGCCGGACCTGACGCTGGAGGTGTACGCCCAGCCGTACGTGAGCGCGGGCGACTTCGAGAACTACAAGGAGTTCCTGCGGCCCGGCCGCTACGAGTTCGGCGTGTACGGCCGCGGCCAGGGCACCATCGCCCCGTCGCAGACCGGCGGCTGGACGGTGGACCCCGACGGCCCCGGCCCCGCGGCGTCGTTCACGGTGGGCCGCACCGCCGGGCAGCGCGATTTCACCCAGCGCAGCCTGCGCGGCAACGCGGTGCTGCGCTGGGAGTACCGTCCCGGCTCCACCCTGTTCTTCGTCTGGCAGCAGCGGCGCAGCGCCGAGTACCCGCGCGGGCGGCTGGACTTCGGCGACGTCCCCGGGGCGTTCACCGAGCCCGCGCAGAACGTGTTCATGATCAAGGCCACCTACTGGGTGAGCCGGTAGGCTTCCGGATCCAGCGCGCGTCGCGCGGAGGAGCAGGAGCCGTCCACCGGCCTCCGCTCCTCCGGACGAAACCGGTGTCCGCCAGAGCCGCTTCCGGGCGCGTGTGCCCGGCCTCCACTCCTCATATCACGCGGGAGAACCGATGAGTCTCAACCTGGAAGCGCCGCCGCGGACGCCCGCGGCCCCCGCCGCCCCG
>DATAAG010000137.1:0-6123 GCA_036260235.1 Longimicrobium sp. | reverse complement strand
GCCCCCTCCCCGCACAAACTGCGTGCGGAGAGGGGGAGATGTCGGGATGGGGCGGATCGATCAGCCGTGTGCTCGTGCGGGAGGCGGCGTCACGCGCCACTCACGCACTCACGCACTCACGCACTTCCTTACTGCACCTCGTCCGGAACCGCGAACTCCGACACGGGGATGTCGGCGTGGCTCACGTTCACCAGCGTGGTCTCCACCGTCTGGCCCATGGCGCTGGCGGTGGAGTGGGCGGGGTACTTCAGGCCGTCGAACTCCTTGTACTCGTCGAAGACGGCGGTCACCTCCACCCCGCCCTGGCTCTGGATGGTGGCCACCATCAGCCCCGTCTCCACGTCGAAGCAGCGGTGCATCTCGGTGCCGCTGGCGGTCACCATCCGCACCTTCCAGCACGCCTTGCCGCCGTACTCCGCGCGCTCCACCGTCTCCATCGTGGGATAGATGTCGAACAGGATGTCCGCGTCGAAGGCGGTGCGGATGCGGATGTCCTCGGCCTGCGCGCCCTCCATCTTCTGCGCGCCCATGGGGCCCACGGCCCACACCACGTCGCCGTTCACGCCGGAGCGGATCTCGCCCATGGGCGTCTGCATCACCACCAGGCCAAGGTTGGGGCGGCGCATGGCCACGTTCATCCCGATGACCGTGCCGCTGATGTTCATCTCGTACTCCAGCCGGCGCGACTGGAAGCTCATCGCCTTTTCGCGCCCGCCGATGGCCTCCACGTAGCGGTCGATCACCTGCTGCGCCTGCGGCATCGGCTGCGCCGCCGCGGGCGCCGTGAACAGCGCCAGCGCCGCCGCGGCCAGGACGGTGTGCTTGCGAACGAACTGCATGGTTACCTCGAAAGTGCGAGAGTGCGAAAGTGCGAAAGTGGAGCGCCCGAGACGGCCAAGCGCGCGGCAAAGATAAGTGAAACGGCGGGATCGGTGTATCCCCCGGGGGGCCTCCCAGGTGCGGAGCCGCATCGCCGCCTCCCAGCCCGGCGGTCAAGCCGCGGCAGAGAGGACGTGACGTCCGCCTGCGCGGACACGGGCCCTCCCCCGGCCTCGCTCGGGCTCGTCCACCCCCTCCCGCAAACGGCGCGGGAGAGGGTGTAAACTTCGAGCACGGTGCGCAGCCCCGGAGCAGTTGAAGCCCCGTTCGCCCACGCGTCAGCGGCGGCGAGACGGGGCTCGTGGCTTTCCCAGCGGCGGGTTTACCCGCTCAGGCGCGGGGGGCGGCTTACCTGCTGGGGCCGCGGGCCTGCGCCTCACCCCGACAGCTTCGCCTTCAACTTGCTTTCCGCGGCGCTCACCTGCGATGCCGTGGCACCGGCGGCCTCCGCCTCGGCCTCCACCTTTTCCTTCGTCACGCCCGCGGATTCCGCCGCGGATTCCACCTTTTCCGCCGTCACGCCCGCGGATTTGGCCGCGGCCTCCACCTCCGACGTGGTCACCCCCGCCGCCGACGCCGTCCCCTTCAAGGAGGGAAGGAACGTCAGGATTGCCGACGTGGCGAGGAGCGCGACGGGCGTCCCGACAGGGATCTGCGTCGGGTTGTCCTTATGCGACTTGAACTTGAGGATGGACGCGGCGGAGAACCCGATCCCCGCCAGGTACGACGACGCGGTGATGAGATTCGCGAGGCTCGCGAAGCTGCCGGTGACGTTCTCGGCCATCGAGCCGATGCTCGTGCTGCTGTCCGCCATGATGCACCCGCGTGGAAGTCGGTTCGTGGGAAGAGACGGGAAGATTCAGCCTCACCGGCTCGCGAGCGGGGGAAGCGTCAGGTACACGACCCTGTCGTTTGCCTCCAGCACGCGCAGCTCGGCCGTGTCCGGCACGGTGACGCCGCGCTCCGCCAGCACCGCGGCGGGGTTCTCCATGAACCGGGCCCGGAGATCCGCATCACTCCACGTGTCCACCACCAGGTGAGCGTGCGCGTGCACCTTCTCCGCGGCGGAGTCTCCCCCGGAGGGCGTGGCGGCACCCTCGAAGGAAAGCCCTTCCGGCTTCTGCGGCAGGACGATGTGCCGCACGCGGCCGGTGTTCTCCACCACGCGCACCTCCAGGCCGTCCGGGACCTCGATCCCGGCGCCCTGCAGCGTCGCGGCGGGCGCGCTCAGCAGCTGCTGCCGGAACGCGGGGTCGAACGTGGCGCGGTCCACCACCTCTGCCACCTGCGCGATGGTCGTCACGGGCGCGGGCTCCTGTGTCCGGGGAGAATGGATGAGGCAAGGAAGGAATCCGCATATCGTAAACGGCGGACCCGCAGGTGGGAACAGGAACGTTGCCCGCCCGCTCCACAGGCGTCAGTCCCGGTTCATGGACCAGCTCATCGGCCTGCGGCGGTAGCCGGTGGATAAAGGTGCACATCCACGTCCGGGAGCGATGCAAACGCGGCTTCGATCCGGGGCTGTACCTCGTCCCAGTCCAGGCCGCCCAGCCCACATCCAAGCGCCGGGATGGCGATGCTGCGAATCCCGCGTAGACGAACTGCCTCGACCAGGCTCGCCAGGCCCGCGTCGATGTCCTCCATCCTCGACCTGCCCCGCCAGTGCCGCTTGGTGGGAAAGTTGATGATGTAGCGCGGCTGAACCCCCATTCCACGATCGTGTACGACCATTCGGCCGGGCTTCATCTCGCCGGCTTTACAGGCTGCTTCATAGGTTTTGAAGTTCGCCGGATCCCATTGCTTGAACTGCAGCGCGATGCCCTTGCCCATGACGCCCACGCAGTTCACCGCGTTGACCAGGGCTTCGACGTGCGCCTGCAGCAAATTCCCGGATGCGATCCTGATCACTCGTTCTCTCCGTCGGCAGCAGTGCGAACGACGGCCTCGCGGGGGCGAGGTGCGAAGATCGGTACCTGCCGTCGTGGCTGCAAGCAGGGTGCGCCCGATGCGGATCGAATCCGGTACCTGGTCCGCCTGAGCTCGCCACCACGCTCCTGAGGCAGCGGTGCAGTCCGCGCAGGCGGACTTTGCGAATTTCCAGCGGCGACTCCAGTCGCTCCAGGCGCGGGCTCGGCGATGTCCGGTTCCGATTCGCAATGGGGCATCACCCGCTCAACGCGGCCCGGACCATCCGTCGTGGGGATCTTTCCGTCTTGCGTCCCAGCCTGCCCATGCCTATCTTCCACAGCCCGGTTGAAACTGATTCTCACCCGCAGCCGCACGACCGTCCGATCCCCATGCTGAAGCGCCTCTTCGGCAGAAAGGCCCCCGCCGCACCCGCGCGCTGCGCCGAGTGTCCGCTGGCGGCGTGCGCCACCGGGTGCCGCGCGGCCGTGCTGCGCATGGAGTGCGACCACGACGAGGCGCACCGCCTGCGCGGCATGGGGCTGTTCGAGGGCACCTGCGTGGAGGTGATCGACTCGCGCAACGGCATGCTGCTGGAGGTCAAGGGCGCGCGGCTGGCGCTGGGACAGGCGCTCGCGCGCTCCATCAAGGTCCTGCCGATCGCCGGGTGAGAACGCTGTCGGAGCTCGCGCCCGGCGAACGCGGGCGCGTGACGAAGGTGGGCGGCGACGCGGAAGCGGCCCGCCGGCTGATGGAGATGGGGCTGATGCGCGGCGCGGACGTGGAGGTGATGCGCCTGGCCCCGCTGGGAGATCCGCTGGAGGTGCGGGTGCGCGGCTTCATGCTCACCCTGCGCCGCGCCGAGGCGGAGCACATCGAAGTGGAGTGACGAAGTGTTGATGGATGAGGCCGCGGCCGGAACGATCTCCGCGCCCGCCGCACCCTCGCCCGCGGAAAGTGCGCGCGGCGGGGGTGTGCTGCATGTGGCGCTGATCGGCAACCCGAACACGGGCAAGAGCACGCTCTTCAACGCGCTGACCGGCATGCGGCAGCGCGTGGGCAACTATTCCGGCGTCACCGTGGAGCGCGTAGAAGGCCGCTACCGCGACGGCGACGCTGTGGTCACCCTCATCGACCTTCCCGGCACCTACTCCCTCTCCGCCTCCTCGCCGGACGAGGAGATCGCCCTGGCCGTGCTCACCGGGCACGCGGAGGGGATCGACCGGCCGGACGTGGCGGTCGTGGTCGCGGACGCGGCCAACCTGGAGCGCAACCTCTTCCTCGCCTCGCAGGTGCTGGAGCTGGGGCTGCCCACCGTCGTCGCCCTCAACCAGGTGGACGCGGCGGAGGCGGCCGGCATCCGCATCGACGCGGTGGAGCTCACCCTGGAGCTGGGCGCCCCGGTCGTCCCCACCGTCGCCACGCGCGGCGAGGGGCTGGACGTGCTGAAGGGTGCCATCCGCAAGGCCGTCGCCCTTCCCCGCCCCGAGCGCCGCTTCGACCTCCCGGCCGAGGCGGCCGCCGCGCTGCGTCCGGTAGAGCAGCGGCTGACGGACGCGGGCTTCAACCCCTCCGCCGCGGGGATGGAGGCGCTGCGCCTGCTGGCCGTCCGGGAAGTCGGGCGCCACCTGCAGGAGGTCGCCGGGCTGGAGCCGGCGGTGGCGGAGGCGCGCGCGCGGGTGGAGGCCGCCGGCCTCTCGCCCATCAGCCTGGAGGCGGAGGCGCGCTACGGGTGGATCGGCGAGGTGGTGCAGCGCACCGTCCACCGCGCCGGCGCGGCCGGCAGGACGGCGACCGACCGCGTGGACGCCGTGGTGCTGCACCGCGTGGGCGGGCCGCTGATCTTCGTGGCGCTGATGGCGCTGGTCTTCCAGTCCATCTTCACCTGGGCGGAGCCGCTCATCGGCTTCGTGGAAGGGCTCTTCGCCGCGCTGGGCGGCGCCGTGGCCTCCGCCCTTCCCGCCGGCGACCTGCAGAGCCTGGTGGTGGACGGGGTGATCGGGGGCGTGGGCTCGGTGCTCGTCTTCCTGCCGCAGATCACCATCCTCTTCCTCTTCATCGGCATCCTGGAGGACACGGGGTACATGGCGCGGGCCGCGTTCATCATGGACCGCTTCATGAGGAGCGTGGGGCTGCACGGGCGCTCCTTCATCCCGCTCCTTTCCGGCTACGCGTGCGCCGTCCCCGGGATCATGGCGACGCGGACCATCGAGAGCCGCAAGGACCGCCTGGCGACCATCATGGTGCTGCCGCTGATGAGCTGCTCGGCGCGCATCCCCATCTACACCCTGCTCATCGGCAGCTTCATCCCGCCGGTCGCGGTGGCGGGGATCTTCAACCTGCAGGGCATGACCCTGCTGGCGATGTACCTGCTGGGGACGATCACGGCGCTGCTGGTCGCCGCCGTCTTCAAGAGCACGCTCCTGAAGGGCCAGGCGCGGCCAATGATCATGGAGCTGCCGCCCTACCGCCTTCCCCGCCTGCGAAGCCTGGCGCTCTCCGTCTGGCACCGCGCCGGGATGTTCGTCAAGCGCGCGGGCACCATCATCCTGGCGCTCTCCATCGTGCTCTGGGCCCTGGCCACGTATCCCAGGACCGAGCCGGCGCCGGGGCTGCCGGAAAGCCAGGCGCAGGAGGCGCAGCTGGCCGGGAGCGCGCTGGGGCGGATGGGGCACGCGGTGGAGCCGCTGGTGCGTCCGCTGGGCTACGACTGGAAGATCGGCGTGGGGATCCTGAGCTCCTTCGCCGCGCGCGAGGTGTTCGTCTCCACCATGGGCACCATCTACGGCGTGGGCTCCGACGCGGACGAGGGGTCGCTCACGCTGCGCGAGAAGCTGCGCAACGAGCGCCACGCCTCCACCGGGGCCGCCGTCTACACGCCGCTGGTGGCGGTGGGGCTGATGGTGTTCTACGTCTTCGCGCTGATGTGCATGAGCACCGTCGCCGTGGTGGTGCGCGAGACGGGCGGCGGATGGACGGGCATGCGGTGGGCCGCGTTCCAGTTCGCGTACATGCTCGCGCTGGCGTACCTTTCCGCGCTGCTGGTGTACCAGGGCGGGCGGATGCTGGGGCTGGGGTGATGGAGTGATGGGGTGATGGGGTGATGGGGTGAACGGCGGGAGATGGGAGCGATGGACGTACAGACCCTGGTCGTTTTGCTGATCGTGCTCGCGGCCGCTGCCTTCATCGGCGGACGCGTGCGGCGCACCGTCCGCTCCGCCCGCGCCACCGCCGGCGGCGGCAAGAGCTGCGGCTCCGACTGCGGCTGCTCGCACTGACGATTCAGCTCGATGGATGAAAGCCGCGCCGGGCAGAGAGCCCGGCGCGGCTTTTTGTAGT
>DATAAG010000136.1:0-24302 GCA_036260235.1 Longimicrobium sp. | reverse complement strand
CTGAGGGAGCGCACACCCGGAACCATCTACTGCACAACAGCTTGCGCGCGACCGAGGATCTGGCCGGCACAACCGCGGGGCTGGACTCGTGCCTCCCGGCCAGCCCCGCACCCGGGCACGGTAGATCCTTCGGTCGGCGCCCTGGGCTCGTGGTAACGAACAGCTCAGCGCGGCGCCTCCCTCAGGAAATCAAATCCACGCGTGCGATTCTTAAACACACTCTCAGGATGACAATTTCTGGTTGAGGTGCAGCCACACCCCCGAGGTGGCGCTGTATGGCATGCTCCTCATCCGGCGGATTGCCGGCATGCACCCGGGGCTGCAGGCGGTAGCCGCGCGCAGCCGTGGGATCTACTTTCCCGCCATGCCCTATCCCATGGAACTCTGGCTGGTGCACCCGCGCGAGGAGGCGTGCGCCGCCTTTCGCCACCGCTTCGACGGACTGCCGGACGTCCGCGTGCTGCAGGCGAGGTTCGAGGCGCTCCCCCCGCACGACTGCTTCATCACGGCCGGGAACGGCTTCGGGCTGATGACGGCGGGGATCGACGCCGCCGTGGTCGCCTTTCACGGCGCCGCGCTGGTGGAGCGGGTGCAGCGGCGCATCGTGGACGAGTACCTGGGCGAGCAGCCCGTCGGCACCTGCTTCCTCGAGCGGACGGGCACGCCCGGCTACCCGTTCGTGGGCCACGCACCGACGATGCGGATGCCCGGTCCCATCGGCGGCACCGACGCGGTGTACCGGGCGGCGTGGGCGGCGCTGCTGGCCGTCTACCGCCACAACGCGGAGGTCCGGCGCGGCGCGTCTGCCGGGCCGGAGATCGTCACGGTGGCCATGCCCGCGCTGGGCACCGGCTTCGGCGGGATGGAGCTCTCCGAGGCGGCGCGGCAGATGGCGGCCGCCTGGCGCTTCTACCTGGACCCCCCGCACCGCCTGGACTGGGACGCTGCGATCCGCCGGCACCAGGCGATCGGGTTCGACGGCGGCGAGCGGGTCGTGCGGTAGGCGGCATTCCCGATGCCTTCCGACCACGACGTTCCATCCCAGCTCCGAAGATTCGGAACTGATTGTTGTCACGCAGAGCAGCAGAGCAGCAGAGCAGCAGAGTAGCAGAGGGCGATGGCGTTCGCCGCCTCTCTGCTGCTCTGCTGCTCTGCGTGACACAGGTCTTTCGCGGGTCGCGGATCAGCAGGCCATCGGAGCGCTACCGCACGAACGTGGCGGCGGGCGACTGCTCCAGGAAGAGGAGCGCGCCGAACTGGCGGTACGGGTCGCCCCACTCCTGGCTCACCTGGTAGGTGGTGCCCGGGGGCAGCAGGTCGCCGGGGATCGGCTGGCGCAGGTCCACCAGCAGGTAGTCGCGGCCCAGGCCGTGCAGCCGCAGCTCCACGGCCCTGGGGCTGGCGGCCACGGGCGGCCCGTTGGGCAGGGCCTGGTAGACGCGGTAGCCGATGAGCGCGACCGGCAGGTAGTCGGCGCCCAGCGCGTCGGTCAGGAATCCACCCATGGCGCGGGCGCCCTGCCGCGGCACCACCGCGTCCGGATCGTCGTTCCAGCCGCGCACCTCCTCGTAGCGCCGCGCGATGTGCCAGTTCCACGCCCACACGATGGTCTTCTTTCCCGGCGCGTGCAGCGCGTGCAGGCGCAGCAGCAGCTGCGCCATCCCGTAGTCGCGGGCCTGGTAGCCGCCGGGATCCGGCACCCAGAGCTGCTCCTCGTACGCCCGCAGCGCGACCAGCGCCAGGCGCGCCTCTTCCACGGCCGCCGCGGAGGTCGCGGCCTGCAGCGCCGCGGCGTTGGCCCCGATCCACGACTCCATCTCCGTGATCCCGCCCAGGCAGTCCTGGTGGGCGGCCGTGTTGCGGCGCCCCGCCACGTGGTCGCGGTACTCCTGCGACAGGTAGAACTGGTCGCTGCCGTGCGTGGCGCCCAGGCAGCGGTCCAGCGGCGCCGACCGCGCCGCCTCCGGCGGCGCCGCCTGCCGCACGAACTGGTGCAGCGCCGGCGCGCTCTTCCACGGCTCCTGGATGTCGAAGCCGAAGAAGGTGACCGGGTCAGCGGGGTGCGCGCGGTTGTACTCGCACAGCCAGCGCAGCAGCTCGCGCACGTTCGCGTCGCGCCACACGCGGAACAGGCCGTCCAGCGCGTCGTCGGGGGTGCCGGTGCACGAGGCCACGTAGCGGGCCGCAGGGAACGCCTCCATCCACGGCGACTCGAAGGCGAGCACCCGGAAGCCCATCGTCTCCACCATGTACCGGATCAGGCGCACCTTGGCCCGGTAGTAGCCGGCGGAGGCGTGCGTGCTCTCGCCCAGCGCCACGAACCGCGTGTTGCCCACGATGCGGCTGAACGGCTCCAGGTCCGTGTACGGCAGCGTCTCTGCGATGCCGTCGAGGGCGTAGACGCCGGCGGGGAGGTTCGCGGGAGGCCCTGGACCCACCGGCGGCCCGCCGCCGTCGCCGCAGGCGGTGAGAATCGCGCACAGCGCCAGGGCGGCGGCGCCTGACGAGCGAAGCAGGGTCATCAGGGGACGGCTCCGGGAGGAGTGGCGGGGGCTGCGTGCGGATGAAACGGATGAGGGGAAGGAATTCGGACGATGCGCCCGCTAGCGGCCCTCGCGTCGAAGGAATGACCTCATGCCAGATCCGAAAAAGAAAAGAACCTCACGCAGAGTCAGCAGAGTCAGCAGGGTAGAGTTGTCCCGTGCACAGGCCAGACTCCGCTCACTCTGCTGACTCTGCGTGAAGCATTCTTTTTCAGGATTCGGTATCACACCGAGTCAACGGAGGCAACAGAGGAATGGCCTCCGTTGACTCCGTTGACTCCGTGTGAGGCGAATCCTTTCGCGGATTTCGTGTCACCCGGGGCTCAGCAGCAGCCCGGCCACGCCGCCCGCCAGGATGAGCACCGGCTCCGGCGCGCCGATCCGCCTGTGCAGCAGGGCCAGCCCGCCGAGCGCGATCAGCGTCGTCGCGGCATCGACGATCGCCCGCGTCCCCAGGACGTACGCCGCGCCGGCGATCGCCCCCGCGGCCGCGGCCGTGATCCCCTCCACGAATGCGCCGATGGCGGCGTGGCGCCGCACGCGCTGGAAGTGGGGCGCCAGGGCCAGCACCACGAGCCAGGTGGGGATGAACATCCCTGCCGCCGCGAGCAGCGCGCCGGCCAGCCCCGCCACCAGGTAGCCGATGAAGGCCACCGTGATCACGACCGGGCCCGGCGTCAGCATCGACACGGCGACGGCGTCCAGGAACTGCCGGTCGTTCAGCCAGCCGTACTCCTGCACCACGCCGCCGTACAGAAAGGGCACCACGGCCAGCCCGCTGCCGAACACCACCAGCGACGCCTTCGTGAAGAACAGGAGCAGCTGGCCGTGCAGCGCCGCGCCCGCCAGCACCGGCGGAGGCACCAGCACCAGCGCCGGCCAGCGCACCCTCGGCCGGTGCCCGCGCGCCAGCATCACCACCGCGCCGCCGGCCAGGAACACCCACATCAGCTCCGTGCCGGTCCACGCGGTGGTGAGCGCGTTGGCGGCGCAGACCGTCCACAGCAGCCGGTCGCGGCCGATGGTGCCCCGCGCGAACTTGAAGGCGCTGCGCGCGATGATGGCGATCACCACCGCGCCCACGCCGTAGAAGGCGCCCGCCATCCACGGAAGCCCGCCGAAGCGGACGTACAGCACCGAGAGCGCGAGCACCATGGCCAGCGACGGCGCCACGAAGGCGAACCCGGCCGCCGTGGCCCCCGCCGCCCCGCCGCGGATCCACCCCAGGTAGACGGCGAGCTGCGCCGCCAGCGGCCCCGGTGCCAGCTGCGAGAGCGCCAGGCCGTCGCGGTACTCGTCCGGGGTGATCCACCCCCGCTCCTCCACCAGGTCGCGGCGCATGTGCTCCACCAGCACGATGGGCCCGCCGAAGCCGGTGGCTCCCAGGCGCAGGAAGTAGAGCGCCAGGCGGCCGTCTCCCGCGCTCATGCCGCCCCGCCCAGCACCCGGTGCAGGCCGTCCAGGAGCGGGATGGCCGCCGCGATCCGCTCCTCGTCGCCGGGGTGGGCGGCCACGACGGCGTCCACCACCGCGGCGATCCCGGCCGTCTCCGCGCGGCCGTAGCGGCCGTCCTTGCAGTCGATGTCGTGCACGATCTCGGCGAGGGCGCGCAGGCCGGGATCCTCCAGCCCCGCACGGGCCAGCAGCGTCTCGAAGGTGCAGCGGTCCCCCTCGTGGGTGAACTCCCCCTCGAACATGTCGAAGCGGAGCTCCCCGGCGGCCGGGGGGGCGTCGGGGGGCACGAAGCGGAAGGAGGCGTGCGGATCGATGAAGCGGCGGATGAGCCACGCGCTGCAGATGCGGTCCACCTTCACCCCGCGCCGCGTCACCCACGTGCTCCCCGGGGAAACGCCGATCCGCGCCGCCGGCGCCGCTTCCCCGGGCTCGTTCTCCAGCGCCGCGCGCAGGGCCTGCAGGGCGTGCTCCGCCTCCGCGCGGCCGGGCGCCTCGAAGAAGTCGATCGCCACCACCTCGGCCAGCCTTCGCTGCAGCCGCGCGTGCAGCGCCTCCATCTCCCCCCCCGCCGCGCGGCGCGCCCGCGCCTCCGCGGCGATCTCGGCGTAGCGGGCGTCGCGGTCGCCGCGGAAGACGGCCTCGATCTCGGCGTCGGTCAGGCCGCTCACCAGGCGCGCCTCGCACACCATCGCCTCGCCCCCGTCGTCGATGATCTCGCGCCGGAGCCACTGCAAGTCCTCCATCGTCTCGTCGCTCCGCGGCAGGGCGTACACCGACGACTTCAGCAGCACCGCACCCACGCGCTGCAGGCGCCGCCGCAGCTTGACGCGCAGGTAGTCCGGCTTTGGCGGCAGGTGCGGCACGAAGAGGAGCCAGGTACGGGACGCTTGCGCAGAAGATTCGGTCGTATCATTCATGATGCGAGTGTATCTTGCCGCCACCCGTCCCGCAAGGCTTTCGATGGAGACCCTCCTGCTCACCCGTTCCGACGTGGCGCGGCTGCTGCCCCTGGCGCGCTGCATCGAGGCCGTGGAGACGGCCTTCCGCCTGCTGGGCGAAGGCAGGGCGCAGCCGCCGGCCACCCTGGCGGTCCACGCCGATGGGGGCGGCTTTCACGTGAAGGCGGGGCTGCTGCCGTGGGGCGGC
The DNA here is from genome assembly GCA_036260235.1 of Longimicrobium sp. Lineage (GTDB taxonomy): Bacteria > Gemmatimonadota > Gemmatimonadetes > Longimicrobiales > Longimicrobiaceae > Longimicrobium. Next base: position 19,158 of record DATAAG010000136.1, on the reverse strand, counting down.
CGGGTGTACTTCGCGGGAAAGACCAACGGCAACTTCCCCGTGAACGCGGAACGGGGACTGCCGACCATCCAGGGAGTGGTGCTGCTCTGCGACGGCGGCGACGGCCGCGTGCTCGCCGTGATGGACTCGATGGAGCTGACGGCGCTCCGCACGGCGGCGGCCACCGCGGTCGCCGCGCGCGTCGTGGCCCGCCCGGACTCCGCGGCCGCCGCGGTGATCGGGTGCGGGGTCCAGGCCCGCTACCAGCTGCGCGCGCTGGCCGCCGTGCTGCCGCTGCGCCGGGCGGCGGCGTTCGACCTTCACCCGGAGCGCGCCCGGGCGTTCGCGCGGGAGATGGCGGCCGAGCTGGGGATGGAGGTGGCAGCCGCGCCGGACGTGGCGGCGGCCGCGCGCGGGGCGGACGTGATCGTCACCTCGACCACGGCGCGCGAGTTCGTGCTGGGGCCGCAGGAGGTGGGGGCCGGCGCGTTCGTGGCGGGCGTGGGGGTGGACAGCGAGACCAAGCGGGAGCTGCACCCGGCGCTCCTGGCCCGGGCGCGCGTGGTCACCGACCTGCGCGGCCAGTGCGCCCGCATCGGCGACCTGCACCACGCCCTGGACGCGGGGGCGCTCACCCTGGCGGACGTCCACGCCGACCTGGGCGAGGTCGTGGCGGGCCTGCGGCCGGGGCGGATGAGCGACGACGAGATCACCGTCTTCGACTCCACCGGCATCGCGCTGCAGGACGCCGCGGCCGCCGCGGCGGTCTACGAGCAGGCCGCCGCCGCTCGTGAGCCGGCGCGGTCGCTGGCGTTCGGCTGAGGGCGGACGGGGCGCGGCTGGCGCGGAACGTTCCTCGCACACGGAGAGACATTCACGTTTCTCCTCCGTGCCGGCGCTGAGGACCGGCCCCTGAACCCGCTGGCACGACGCATCCATGGTCACCGCCGACGAGCTTCTCCGCTACGCTGCCACCCTCGAGGGCGAGCGCCTGGCCACGGCGGGCGGCCGCGCGGGGTTCACCGTCCGGGTGGTCCCGCGGGGGCTGGAGGTGACGCCGGCGTCATCGGGAAATCCGCGCGTGGTCCCCCGCGAGACCATCCAGCTGGTGATCGACCAGTACGAGCAGTCCCGGAACCTGCAGCCGGGCCGGTATCAGTCGATTACGTGGGACGCCTCGTACCTGCTGGGCATCATCGCGCACTACCTGCGCGAACGGGACTGATGTGCCTCGCCCCGGTGACGGACCCGAGTGAGCCTGGTTCGCGCTTCACCGGCTGAACGTTCTTCCGAATCCGGACCCTCGCTCCGCCCGTATCCCCGGCGCCAATGCGCGCGCCCTTCACGGTTCCGCGCCATCCACCAGGGTGGTGGATTCCTCACGCCGCTGCCCGTCGTTGGACTGGTCCTCACCCCTTCGCGGGTCTTCCTCTTCACCACGAGGTCACGGATGCATCGCCGATCGATCTTCTGCCTGGCCGGGCTGCTTGCGTGTGCTTCGGAACCCGGCAGCGCGGTCCCGGGCCTGATGGACGTTTCCGGAGACGACTGCACCGCTTCCGTGCTGGTCTACGACAGGCCGCCCTCGCGGGCGACCGCCGACGACCGGGGGACGCCGTTCATCAACGACGGCTGCTGGGGAAAGCGGATCTTCCTGGGGATCGACGGTGAGCGCCGCGAGCTTACCCGCGCGCAGGAGCAGCTTCCGCTCGGGCTGGGAGGCGCGTACTCCGACGGCGAGTACCGGGTGCTCGTGAAGCGCGGGCGAATCGTTTCGCGCGTGGAGCTCACCGCGAACGAGGAAGGCTGGTGCGGGGGGGATCCCGGCGCGCGGGTGTACGACACGGCCTACGAGGTGGAAGTCCACATCTGGTCCTGGCGAGAATCGTGGCGCGTGGACGGCGCGCTGTACGACGTCGAGTGCGATCCGCGGGCCCGCTGATTTCGCGCGCGGGGAGTTGCCGTGATTCCCGCCAGGGACGTGTGGATCAGGTGAGCTCCGGTATCGAGGCTGCCCCGCTCCCGCGGCCTTCGGAATCCAAACCCTCCCTCCTTCCGTGGCATCCCATCCGGCACTGCGCGGCGTCATGGAATGCCGCGCTCCGGGAGATGGTCGGCGCCAAAGGTTAAGATCATACGAAAATGACGGCGCGGTCATGCTCACCAACGGCGCGGCGGGGATGAGCATGATGCTGCAGGCCATCCAGCTCCTGTTCCCCGACACCCGGCTGGCCGCCGACGTCCGCACCCGCCGCTGATCGCGTCGCAGAACCGAAAAGACATGGCCTCACACGGAGTCAACGGAGTCAGCGGAGTCCACCCCCTATTCCTCCGTTGACTCCGTGTGAGACGAATTTTCCGGGCTCGGGGAGAGCAGGGTGCTGGCTCGGTGGGCCGGCGCCCTGTACGTTCTGGCTGATCCACCGCCCGCCCCATGTCCGAGCCGCTTCCCAGGATGCCGCCGACGATGACGACGAGAATCGCGACCGCTGCGATCCGGACGGCGATGGCGGTCGCCGGCGTGCTGCTGGTGTTCGACGTCCTGTACTACCTGCACGGCTCGCTGGAGATGGTGCCGAGCGAGGAGGACCACCGGAAGATACGGCTGGTGACGGGCTTCGTCGGATTCGTGCTGGCATTGACGGAGATCCTGCTCTGGCTGCTTCTCCGGCGCCTGCGGAGGACCCGGATGGCGTCCGCGGGCGGCGGCGCGGCGTGACGTGATCATCCGGTCGCAGGGCGATGTCGATCTCGGGAACGCTGCTCCGACATACAGGTGAACGGGCCATCGCACCCGGCGGAACCGCCCGGCGGCCCGGCTTCGCAAGGAGGAGGCACACGGCGCTCCCCTGATCACCCATCCGCACCGGGAGGACACCCATGAGCATCACCCCGCGCATCCGCCCCTGCCTCTGGTTCGCCGACCAGGCCGAGGACGCCGCCCGCTTCTACACCGGCATCTTCCCCAACTCGCGGATCGTGGCCGTCACCCGCTACGGCGAGGCGGGGCACGAGATCCATCGCCGGCCGGCGGGCTCGGTGATGACGGTGGCGTTCGAACTGGACGGGCAGCCGTTCACGGGGCTCAACGGCGGGCCGGTGTTCACCTTCAACGAGGCGGTCTCGTTCGAGGTGCACTGCAGGGACCAGGAGGAGATCGACTACTACTGGGAGAAGCTGGGCGAAGGGGGCGATCCCGCGGCGCAGCAGTGCGGCTGGCTCAAGGACCGCTACGGCGTCTCCTGGCAGGTGGTCCCCGCCGGGATGGACGAGTGGTTTACCGACGGGGAGTCGCCGGCCACGCAGCGGGCCATGAACGCCATGCTGCAGATGAAGAAGCTGGACATCGGCGAGCTGGAGCGCGCGTACGCCGGGGCGGCCTGAACGCCGCCACGGGCGCGGGCTCCACCTCTCCCGCGCCCGGCACGTCCCGCGCGGCGCGCAGTCGGAGGATGAACGGAATCCGCTATCCAGGAGGGCGAAGATGAGAACGGCCCAGCCGGCACCCGCCAGCGTCGACGAGTACATCGCCGGCTTTCCCGCGGCCACGCAGCAGGTCCTGCAGCAGGTGCGGGCGACCATCCGGGCCGCCGCGCCGGATGCCGAAGAAGCCATCAGCTACCAGATCCCCACCTTCAAGCTCCGGGGCCGGCAGCTGGTCTACTTCGCCGGCTTCGACAGGCACGTGAGCGTCTATCCCGCGCCGGTGGCGAACCCCGAGTTCGCGGAGGACATGGCGGTGTACGGCAGCGGCAGGGGCACCGCGAAGTTCCCGCTGAACCGGCCGATCCCGTTCGACCTGATCACCCGCATCGTGCGGTTCAGGATCGCCGAGACGCTCCGCCTGGCGGAGCCGAAGGGCAGGAAGAAGCAGCGGACGCCGGAGGGGTGACGCGGATGCGACGGCTCGGTCGTATCTCCCTCACCCCACGGCCGCTCTCCCCCACATCGATCTTGACTTCGGGGTGGTTGTCTGACTAAAGTCAGACTATGCATCCCGAGCACGTTGCCCAGGTCCGCAGCTTCCATCGGCTGGTCACGCAGCGGGCCGGCGCCCTGGACGACCACTTCCTGGGCCGCGGCCGGCCGCTGGGCGAGTCGCGGGTGCTGTGGGAGATCGGCCGCGGCGGGGCCGACCTGCGCGACCTGCGCGCGCGGCTGGGGCTGGATTCCGGGTACCTCAGCCGGCTGGTGCAGTCCCTTGCCTCCGCCGGGCTGGTGACGCTGCGCGCCGGCCCGGACGACGAGCGCGTCCGCCGCGCGGAGCTCACCCCCGCGGGGCTGGACGAGGTGGCGGAGATGGACCGGCGCTCCGACCAGGCGGCCGAGGCCATCCTGGCGCCCCTGACGGACGGGCAGCGACATCGGCTCGTGGCCGCGATGGCGGAGGTGCACCGGCTGCTGCAGGCCGCGGGGGCGCGCATCGAGCGGGTGGATCCCGCCAGCGCCGCGGCGCGGTGGTGCGTCTCGCGGTATTTCGCGGAGCTGGCCGCGCGCTTCGAAGGCGGCTTCGATCCCGGGCGCACCCTCCCCAGCGACGACGCCGAGATGCGGCCGCCCGCGGGCGCCTTCCTTGTCGCCAGCGTCGACGGGGAGCCGGTGGCCTGCGGGGCGGTGAAGCGGATGGCGCCGGGGATCGGCTACCTGAAGCGGATGTGGGTGGCGGAGTCCGTGCGGGGGCTGGGGTTCGGGCGGCGGATGCTGGCCGCGCTGGAGTCGCAGGCGCGGGAGCTCGGCTTCACCACGCTGCGGCTGGAGACCAACCGGGTCCTGCGCGAAGCCGTCCGCCTGTACGAAAGCTCCGGCTACGTGGAGGTGCCGCCCTTCAACGCGGAGCCGTACGCCCACCACTGGTTCGAGAAGCACCTTGGCTGAGCGGGTGTCGTCCGACCCCCTCCGAGCCCGGTTGTCCTGAGGGAGGCGCCGCGCCTGTCCTGGCGTTCACACCGCACTCTGGCGCCGACGGAAGGACCTCGCCGGCGGAACCGGAGGGCCGGGCCAATGCGCGGAGGCAGGCCCATGGTGCGGGAGAGCCGGTCCTTCGGTCGCGCGCGGGCGATCGTGCGGACGCGGTTCCCGTGTGGCGCTCCCTCGGGACGACAGCGCTGGTTGCGATGGGCTCCCGGGCTTGGCAACATCCTCGAACCTCCTGCCTGACCTTTCACCCGGGAGCAAGAGATGGAGTTCCGCCTCCCCGACGCGCTGGAGGTGCTGGAGCGCACGCCCGCCGCGTTCCGCGCGCTCCTGGGCGGCCTCCCCGAGACGTGGACGGCGCCCAACGAGGGGCCGGAGACGTTCAGCGCCTTCGACAACGTGGGGCACCTGATCCACGGCGAGCGGACGGACTGGATCGCGCGGGCCCGCATCATCCTGGCGCAGGGGCCGGACCGGCGCTTCGAGCCGTACGACCGCTTCGCGCAGTACCGGGAGAGCCAGGGAAAGAGCATGGCGGACCTGCTGGACGAGTTCGCGCGCCTGCGGGCCGCGAACCTGGTCACCCTGCGCGGCTGGCGGCTTTCCGACCGGGAGCTGGCGCTGCGGGGCGAGCACCCCGCCCTGGGGACCGTCACCCTGCGGCAGCTGCTGTCCGCCTGGGTGGTGCACGACCTGGGGCACCTGGCGCAGACCGCGCGGGTGATGGCCAGGCAGTACCGCGAGGCGGTGGGCCCCTGGCGGGAGTACCTGCCGGTGCTGGACCGGTAATCGCCCATGGCAGATGCGGACGCGCGGCTGACCACCCGCCCCTCCCTGGAGAGCGACCGCGAGTTCGCGTACGCGGTGAAGCGCGCCGCCCTGGGTCCGTACGTGGCGCAGACCTGGGGATGGGACGAGGCCGAGCAGCAGGCGTGGCACGCGGCCGACTGGCAGCTGCGGCGTCCCGACATCATCGTGCTGGACGGCGAGGACGTCGGGACGGTGCAGTACGTCAGGCGGCAGCGCGGCTACCACCTGGGCGAGTTCTACCTGCTGCCCGCGCATCAGCGGCGGGGCATCGGCTCGCGGCTCCTGCGGCGAATGCTCGACCGCGCGGACGCCGAGGGCGTCCCTGTGCGCCTGGAGGTCATCAGGATCAACCCGGCAAAGTCCCTCTACGAGCGCCACGGCTTTCGCGTCTACGGCGAGACGGAGACGCACTACCAGATGGAGCGCGCCCCGGGAACGCCGGCGCCATAGCGACTGCGCCGCGTCGGGAGGTGGGTCCGTTCTGGCGGGCGCACCATTCCAAACGGCCCTGGACCCGGGCATCTACCCTCTACCTTCCATGGCACCTGTCGAATCCAGGCCCCTCCGCCGCTTGACGGGTGAGGAGCCGTTCCACACGTCGGGAAGAGCCCTGGGCTTCGACGTGCTCGACTTCTGGCAGTGGTCGTCGTCCGATGTCGTCGGAAACGCGCTGCGGGGCCGGCTGGCCGAGTACCTGGTTGCCCGGGCGCTGGGCCTCGCGGCCGGCTGCCGGGTGGAGTGGGACGCGTGCGACCTCCGCGGCCCCGACGGGCTCACGATCGAAGTGAAGTCCGCCGCCTACGTGCAGAGCTGGGCGCAGGCCCGCGCATCGCGGATCGTCTTCGGCATTCAGCCCAGCCACGGCTGGGATGCGGCCACCAACACCAGCCTCGCGGAGCGATGCCGGTCTGCCGCCGTGTACGTCTTCTGCCTGCTGCACCATGCGGATGCGGCCACGCTGGACCCGCTGAACCTCGACCAGTGGACCTTCTACGTGGTCGCTACCCCGGTTCTCGATCAGCGGATGCCGCAGCAGAAGACGATGAGCCTCTCGACCCTGCTCACCCTCGAGCCGATCCAGTGCGGCTACGACGGATTGGCCGACGCCGTTCGGCAGGCTGCCGGCAAGGCGCGTTGATACTGATCCGAAGAAGAATCGTCACGCAGAGCAGCGGAGCAGCAGAGGGCTGCTGACTCTGGCCATCTCTTTTCCGGAATTCGAGATGAGAAAGGGCGGGGTCGCGATTGCGGCCCCGCCCCTCTCTCCTTCGACCCTGCGGTGCGGCTAGCGGAAGGCCGCCACGGTCGAGGCGGTGCCGTTGAGCACCCGTGCGTTGTCCTCGTAGGTGGTGGTTCCCATCACCTCGCCCGTGGCCGGGTAGGTCTTGAGGGGGTTGGACCACCACTGGATGCGCGTGCAGTTGCTGCAGTTGTTGCCGTACGCCATGATCGTCCGCCAGTTCTTGGAGGACGGGATGAAGCCGTGGCCGTACGCGTACGGCGTGGTGCTGCCGTCCACGTAGCGGTCGTGCCGCGCGCCCTGCAGGTGCCCCACCTCGTGCCCGAACGAGTAGTAGCCCGTGATGCAGGTGTAGTGCGCCGCGGCGAACGCGTAGCTGGCCGTCGCCTTGATGGCCGCGGCCATCCCGCACGCCTCGCTGTCGTTCACCACCAGCACCACCACGTCGGCGGCGTACGTGTTGCGCCAGGAGTGGACGATGTCCATCATCCCGTCCGTGGTGCCGCGGAGCGCGCTCACGTGCTGCGAAAAGCTGCGGCCGGACTCGCTGTAGCTCACCTGGGCGGTGTACACCCGGTTCATGGTGATGTTGATCCCGCTGTTCACGTACGACTGGTTGGTCTCGTCCACCGCCAGCTGAATGCGGCTGGCGATGTTGCCCCCGGCGGCCGTCGCGGCGGACGCGGTGTACACCACCATGACGTTGATGGTCGTGTTCGCCGCGATGCCGACGGTGCCGTCTTCCGCGCTCACGGCGGCCTGGACCCCGGCGTTCATCAGGTCGGCCAGCGCCCCGCTGGGATGGTCTGCCGGGTGCTCCGAGGGGAAGCCGTTCTGGTCGATCTTCGACACCGCGTGCAGCCCGTTGCCCAGCGGCTCGATGCTGTACTGCGTGCGGCCCAGGGTGATGGTGCCGGTCACCGCGCCGTCCACCACCACCATCTGCACCCACCCGTCACCGCCCGCCACGGGGCCGGCCCACGACACGTCGTTGGCCGAGCGCCGCTGCACGCGCTCGCCGGTGGCCACCAGCTGCACGCCCGGGGCGATCGTCATGCGGACGGCGGCGCCCCGCTCCAGCAGGCGGGTGGGCGCCCGGGCCGCGCGCGCCACGTGCACCTCCGCGCTGCTCGCGCGGGTGCGGATGGTCTCCAGCCGGCCCCGCTGCGACGCGTCCAGCGGCGACTGGGGCACGTGGGTCAGCAGGTTCTCCTGCACGGTAGCGGGGGCCGCGGCGGCGGGCGACGAGGGGGGAGCGTCGCCCTGGCATGCGGCCAGGCCGAGGGAACCAGCAAGGAACAGCGACAGCCGTGCTCTCATGGTACGTCCTCCTGAGGGGTGAGTGGGGACAGCAGCGCACGTTACCAGCCATGGGGCGTGCGCTACGCTCGGACTGCCAGAAGCGGTATGGTGCCGCTGTTTAGTTGCGGATAGTGAGTGGGGTGGCGGCGGCGTTGCGCCGGGCGCGGAACGGGGTCCGTCCGACCCCGTCCCGTCTCCCGGGAACGGCCGTCCTCGACGACGAGGCCCGTGTTTTTAGGGGTGGTGCGAGTACGTTAACGAGTGCCGGACCAAAGTCAAGCAATTTGTTCCCGGCCCCCGCCCATCCGCCCAGTCGGTGCTCCGTGCCGTCTCCGCACGGCGCAAAATGCGCTGTGCGGTGGGGAGGCGTTCCGCTTGCAGGAGCATTTCACGCGGCGTTTGCGCCGCGGCGAACGCCTGGCGCGGATCGGACGCCAGCCGTACTGCGGCGCACTTCAGCGACGATCGACGGCTCGGCCGGTGTGAAACCCGCGCGGGGGGAACGACATGCGAATCGTGATGACTGTTGCTGCCGGGCTGCTCGCTGCGTGTGCAGGATGCACCCGGTGGCAGCCGGCCGCCCTCCCCGCACCGCGCGCCGAGCAGGGGCCGCTCCAGTTCCGCCACGCGCGAGTGTCGACGGTGGAGAATGCCGTTTTCGTGTTGCGAGGCGCGGCGGTGACGGCCGACAGCGTAACCGGCTGGCACGAGATCTCCACGGGCGCGTTTCAGCCGGTGAACCGTCAGCGCATCGCGCTTCACCGCAGTCAGGTGCGCGCCATCGAGCAGGCCAGCACGGACGAGGTACGAACCACGGTGTTCGTCGCGGCGATGGCCGGCCTCGGCGCGTTCCTGCATTACCTCGCCCGCATCTAGGTCTGACCGGGGCGCGCGGGAAGGGACCGCCTGCGCGCGGCGTTCCTGCGCGCGGTCGTCGGGATGGCGGCGCGGCAGGCCGGCGGGCGTCCGCTGCGGGCCAGCGTCGCCGCGTTCAACGGACGCGCCCTGCGCGCGTGCGAGCGGGTGGGTTTTCGAGAGGTGGGCCGCTTTCTCCGGCCGGCGGACGGCGCCTCCTTCGTCGTCCTGGAACGGGCGCGTGATTCCGCGGATACGGGCGTCGGCTGACGGTTTCGCGGCCCGGCGAGGCGGATGATGAACACGCGGTCGCGGGCGTGTCGATCTCCGGTTTCCTCGTTCGACGTGTGGGTAGAGAGCCGATGACGCCGTGCCGGCCGAGGGGTCCGGCACCTGGCTGAACACCCACCGTGGAGGAGCCCGACCATGTTCCAGACGCCGCGCATCACCCGGAACGCGATGCTGGCCACGCTGGCCGCCCTGACCCTCACCGCCGCGGCCCCGCTCGCCGCGCCCGCACCCCTCCGCGCGCAGGGGGAGACCGCCGCCATGCAGACCCCGACCCGCCCCGCCCCTGCCCGCAGCGGCCACGTGCAGGCCAACGGCGTGAGCTACTACTACGAGATCCACGGCCAGGGCGAGCCGCTCCTGCTGCTGCACGGCGGGCTGGGCTCCATCGACATGTTCGGCCCCGTGCTCCCCGTCCTCGCGCAGAACCGGCAGGTCATCGGGGTGGATCTCCACGGCCACGGCCGCACCGTGCTGGGCGACCGCCCCATCAGCCACGTCGATATGGGCGCCGACCTGGCGGTGGTGCTGCGGGAGCTGGGATACGGGCAGGTGGACGTGCTGGGATACTCGATGGGCGGCGGGGTGGCGTTCCAGCTCGCCGTGCAGCACCCGGAGCTGGTGCGGCGGCTGGTGCTGGTCTCCGCCGGGTTCGCGCAGGACGGGTTCCATCCCGAGATGCTGCCCCAGCAGGCGCAGGTGGGCGCCGCCATGGCGGAGTACATGAAGGACACGCCCATGTACCGGTCGTACGCCGCCATCGCCCCGCATCCCGAGGACTTTCCGCGGCTGCTGGACCGCATGGGCGAGCTGATGCGCAAGCCCTACGACTGGTCCGGGGACGTGCAGAAGCTCACCATGCCCGTGATGCTCGTCTTTGGCGACAGCGACATGTACCGCCCGGAGCACGTCGTCCGCTTCTACCAGCTGCTGGGCGGCGGGCTGCGGGACGCCGGGTGGCAGCGCGAGAACATGTCCAGGAACCGGCTCGCCATCATCCCGGACGCGACGCACTACGACATCTTCCTCTCGCCCGCGCTGACCGCCACCGTGCTCCCCTTCCTGAATGGCCAGAGCGGCGCGCAGAGCTGGGCCCAGCAGGTGGCGCAGCAGAACTGACGCGGCGGGCACAGCGGAGACGAAGCGGCCGGGGCGCACGTCCGCGCCCCGGCCGCAGTGTCGTACGAGATCTTTGGGAAGATTCCGTGTCCAGACAGGTCCGGCGTGACTTGCCGGTGCCAGGCCTGCTCTCGTAAGCTTTCGAAATTCCGGGACGTCGGCAAAGCCTCCTGGCCAGGGAATCCGCTTGACGCCTGTCCACACGAAAACCGCGTCCGCACAACCGCCTGCCCGCGACCGAAGGATCTTCTCTCGGCCTCCTGGGACCTGGCCTCGTGGGAGGAAGCCGGCGCCTCGGTGCAGCCGGCAAGATCCTTCGGTCGGCGCCAGAGTGCGGTGTGAATGCAAGCCAGGCGTGGCGCCTCAGGAAACCAGATCCGGATGAGGGCTGGCAGCAGCCCTGAGCCTGCCGTGCTGGTGAGCCACGCTCTCCACCGCTCCCGATCCACCGACCCTGCCATGGCCGCAGACACCATCACCATCACGCGCGCGGGGCTGACGGACGGTGTCAGCCGGGAGCTCATCCAGGCGTTGAACGCGGAGCTCAGCGCGGCGTACTCCGAGCCGGGCGCGAACCACTTCGGGCTGGACCCGGAGGAGGTGGCGGAGGGCCGCGGCGCCTTCCTGGTCGTCCATCTCGACGGAACGCCCGTGGGGTGCGGGGCCGTGCGCCTGCTGGACGCGGAGACGGGGGAGCTCAAGCGGATGTACGTGGCGCCCGGCGCGCGCGGAGCGGGGCTGGGGCGGCGCCTGGTGGAGGCGCTGGAGGCGGAGGCGCGGGCGCTGGGGGCGCGGCGGCTGATGCTGGAAACCGGCATCCGGCAGCACGCCGCCCTGGCGCTCTACCGGGCCACCGGCTTTCATCCCATCCCGCTGTACGGCGAATACCTGTCCTCCCCGGACACCAGCATCTGCCTGGGCAAGGAGTTGCCGCGCCGGGAGACGTGAATCGCCCTCCTTCCAGGTTCGACCCGCACCCGCGCGACATGAGCCGGTTCAGCCCCGACTTCTTCGCTTCGAGCTACCGCGAAACGCCGCCCTGGGACATCGGCGCCGCCCAGCCCGACATCCTGGCCCTGCTCGACGAGCATCCGCCCGCGGGGACGGTGCTGGACGTGGGCTGCGGCTCCGGCGACCTGGCGATTGCCCTCGCGCAGCGTGGCCTGCACGTCGTGGGGATCGACGTGGTGGAAGCCGCGATCGCACAGGCCCGGGCCAGGGCGGACGCGCTCCCGCCGGAGGCCGCGCGCCTGCTGGAGCTCCGGGTGGCGGATGCGCTGCGTCCCACGCAGATGCGGCGGCGGTTCGGGGCGGTGGTGGACTCGGGGTTCTTCCACGTGCTGGAGGAGGACCAGCGGGACCGGTTCGTGGACGAGCTCGCCCACACGCTCGCGCCCGGCGGCCGCTACTACCTGCTCGCCTTCGCGGTGGAGTTCGACGTCCCCAACTCTCCGCTGAGAGTGACGGACGACGAGCTGCGGGCGCGGTTCGCGGCGGACGGGGGATGGCGGATCGTGGCGATGCGGCCCGCGCGGTTCCTCAGCCGCTTCGCCCCCGTGCCGTCGGTGGCCGCCTGCATCGAGCGAGTGGACGAGACGGGCGGCTGACGATCCGGCGCCGGACGCATCCGCCACGACGAGGAGTGGATCGTGATCATCAAGCTCGTTCGCCACGGCCAGTCCATGGCCAACACCGGCGAGGTGCAGGTCGCCGACGTGGGCGACCACACGGTGGCGCTGACGGCGCTGGGCCACGCGCAGGCCCGCGAGGCGGGGCGTCGGATCGGGGCGGCGTTCCTGGACGGGGCGCTCGCGTACTGCTCGCCCTTCCGGCGCGCCCGCGAGACCATGGCGGGGGTGCTGGCCGGCGCGGGGGTGGATGCCGGCTCCGTGCGGGTGTTCGAAGACCCGCGCCTGCGGGAGGTGGACCACGGGTACGTGGACGTGGAGGCGCAGCAGGGACTGCGCAGCACGCACGGCTGGTTCTACTACCGGTTCAACGGGGGCGAGAGCCCGGCCGACTGCTACGACCGCACCTCGGCGTTCCTGGAGAGCCTGATGCGGCAGTCCGCGCGCAAGCGGGCGGAGCGGGCGCTGGTGGTGACGCACAGCCTGACCATCCGCTGCTTCGTGATGCGCTTCCTGCACCTGAAGGTAGAGGACTTCGACCGCATGGCGGGGGTGGCGAACGGCGCGGTGGTCACCCTTGCCCATCGCGATCAGCTGCGCGACCCGGTGTTCACCTCGGGACGGTGGGGAGTGGTGAACCTTCCGCTGCGGCCGGATTCCGCGGCGGAGACGCCGCCCGTCGATTCCGATTGATCCGGTGCCTGCCAATGGGCATGCGGACGCGGGACGGATCGCGCCGGCGTCCCCCGGAATGAGCGCCGTCATCCGCCGGGCCAGGGCCGGCGAGGCCGTCGCGCTGACGGAGATCGCCCACGCGGCCAAGCGCCACCGGGGCTACCCGGAGGCGTGGATCGCGCGCTGGCGCGACGCGCTCACCGTCACGCCGGCGTACATCCGCGACCACGCCGTCTTCGTGGCCGCGGAGGGCGAGTCCCCGCGCGGCTTCTACGCGCTGTCGATCGACGGCTCCGACGCGGTCCTGGACCACCTCTGGATCGCGCCGGAGCGGATGGGCCGCGGCATGGGGCGGGCGCTGTTCCGCCACGCGGTGCGGACGGCGGGTGCATACGGGGCGGCGCGGCTGGAGATCGATTCCGATCCGCACGCGGAGGAGTTCTACCGGCGGATGGGCGCGCGGCGCATCGGCGAGGTTCCCGCCGACGTGGACGGCGTGCGCCGCGTGCTGCCGCGCCTGGAGGCCGTGCTCTGACCGTTGGGCGGGCTGGTGGTTTACGGGCCGGCTCCCCAGGATGGTGCCCATGCGAATCTGAACCGGTAATCGCCCGCACCGCGCCGGAGCGACTGAAGTCGCCGCTGGAAATTCGCAAAGTCCGCCTTCGCGGACTGCAGCGCTGCCTTCCGACCGTGGTGGCGAGCTCAGGCGGAACGGGGGTACCGGAATCGATCCTCAAGGGCATGATCATCTCCTGCCGCGAAGCTGTCATTCCGAAGGAGGTGCCACCCGGTACCTCGCCCGCGGCAGGGCATCAGCGCGCCGACTGAGGAATCTGCTCGCCCGTGCCGGTGGCCAGTCGAACCGCCCGGGAGCTCGCCGGTTTGCTTTCGCGCAAATCCTTGATCCATCGATCGAGACTCCCTTACGCTCCACCTGCATCCAGCCCATGCGCCTCTCGCTCCTCTGCCTGCTCGTCGTCTTTGCGCCGCTCGGTCCGCGGCCGGCACACGCACAATCCGCCGGCTTGCCCTACGCGGTGCCGGAGACGGCCCTCCCGCCGATCCTCCGCGTCGAGGCGCGGCAGCCTGCCGCCGCCGGCCACGCGCTCCAGCTCGCCCAGCCGGAGGAGGGGCGCCCTGCGCTCTGGCTGGTGGCCGGGGGCGTGGCGGGCGGCGGGGTGGGGATGATCGCCGGGATGTTCATCGGCGGGGTGCTGGACGGGCCGGCGGACGAGGACTGCATCGACTTCTGCTTCGGCCCCGGCCTGATCCTGGGGACGCTGGTGGGAGAGACGGCGGGGATCGCGCTGGGCGTGCACCTGGCCAACGGGAGACGGGGCTCGCTCCCCATCGGCATGCTCGCCTCCGCCGGGATGCTGGTTCTCGGGGGGCTGATCGCGCTGGAGGCCCCGGAGGTCATCCTCGTTCTCCCGGCGGCGCAGATCATCGGCGCGATCCGGGCGGAGCGCATCACCGGGCGCTGACGGGGGTGGATTCTCCGGCACTGTCGCGTGGCGCGATCCACCGGAGCTGCAGGAACGGATTCACGGGCACCGCGGCAGCCGCGGCCGGGATGGACATCCTACGGGAAGGGGAATCACACCGATGGGTCTTTTCGACAGGCTGCGCGGCCGCTCCGCGGAGCCCCCGCCGTCCGACGCCTACACGGCGCTCCGCACCCGCGCGCTCGGCGTCCAGCCCGCCGACCTGGGGCCGACCGCGGATCCCGCCGCGCCGATCCACGGCGTCATCATGGAGTCCGGGCATCCGAACGGCGTGGCTACGTTCGTCTGCATGGGCGACGGAACCGTGAGCCTCTACACCTCCACCGGCGGAGGCGTCATCGGCGCGGGGGAGCACGAGAGCGTGCGCGGCGCATGCCTGCAGATGCTGGCCTTCACCAACAGGTACGCGGAGGACTTCATCCGCGCCTCCATGCCCTCGCCCACGCATCCCCTGCCGCGCAACGGCGAGGTGTTCTTCTACCTGCTCACCGGGAGCGGGGTGTACCGCGCCCAGGGCGACGCAGCGGACCTGGCACGGCGGCGCCATCCGTTCTCCAACCTGTTCGAGAACTGCAACGTGGTGATGTCGCTGGTCCGGCGGATCGACGAGCGCGGTCGGTCCGGATCGTAGCACCGCATCAGACCACGAACGGCGGAGCCGCATGCTGATCTCGCGCGAGAGGAAGATCGTCTTCATCCACATCCAGAAGACGGGCGGCAGCACCATCGCCCAGGTGCTGCGGCGGCACGTCCCCGACATGCGCTGGTGCGGGGGCACGCACGAGCACGCGCTGCAGGCCAGGGCCGTCCTGGGCGGGGAGTATGATTCGTTCTACCGCTTTGCGTTCGTGCGCAATCCCTGGGACCGCCTGGTCTCGTGGTACGCGATGATCCGGCAGAAGGGCCCCGCGCAGCCCCCGGAGACGCTGAACCGGCTGTGGCGGTACGTGCTGGAGCGCTCGTCCACCTTCGAGGAGTTCATCCTCCGGTGCACCGACACCATCGACGACGTGGACGGCCGCAAGAGCTTTCTGCACAACCAGCTGGACTACGTCTCCGACCGGGAGGGCCGGCTGATCGTGGACCGGGTGGGGAGATACGAGCGCTTCGGCACGGACCTGCGGGCCGTGCTCGATACCATCGGCCTGCCGGAGGTGGAGATCCCGCACGTGAACCGGTCGGAGCACCGGCACTACGGCAGCTACTACACGCCGCGCACCCGGGACCTGGTCGCGGAGCGGTACGCGCGCGACATCCGGGCGTTCGGCTACACCTTCCAGGCGCCCCCGGAACCGTCCACGTCCGCCGAGCCACGCCCATGATCCGCCGCCGCATCGCCGCGCTCGCCGCGTTCGCCCTCGCGCTGGGCGCCGGGGGGTGCATCTTCCTGCCGATCCCGTACACGGAAGGCGCGGCTCCGCCGCTCTCCGGCGAGTACCAGCGCAGCGACGGCACCCCGGGGGTGGGCGTGCTCGTGGCGCTTTCCGTCGCCGACAGCGACTCGCTGTGCGCGCGCCCCGCCGCGCGGTCCACCGTCGGCGAGGGCGGCAGGTTCGAGCTGCCGCGGACGCCGGTGCGCCGGCGCGGGATCCTGCTCTTTCCGCCGTTCGAGCACTTCTGGAACACGTACTGGATCTGCGCGGGCGCGGCGGAGACGGCCCTGCTCCCCGCCTTCGAAGGCCAGGGCTGGCTGGACATGGATGCGCCGCCGGAAACGCTGTCGTGCCTGGAGTGGGAGTGGCAGGGCCGCCCCCGCGTGACCTGCAGCGGCCCGCGGGAGAGCACCCTGGCGATGGGCGGCCGGTGGAGCGTCGGCGGCGCCGGCGGCTCGTATCGCCTGATCCGCGTGGAGGAGCCGGTGCGCGCCCCGGGGTACCGCATCCCGGTGGCGCGGCCGCGCGTCTACCTGCAGTGGGTGGAGGAGTCCGCGGGCGGGCCGCCGCTGCGCGTCCGCGAAACCCTCGTCCTCCCCGTCGATCCCGGCGTGATCGACATCGACGACCTCCGGCTGCAGGAGCGGGTGGGCGGGGGCTGGTGCGCGAGCATGCTGACGACCCGGAATGCGTTCATGGGCACCGCGCAGGAACTGCTCGCGTTCGAGCTGGGACCGCCGGGGGAGGTGCGGGAGGTGGAGGCGTGCGGGGGTGGGTGATGGAGTGATGGAGTGATGGAGTGATGGAGTGATGGAGTGATGGAGTGAGCGGGGCGCATCGGAAGGTTGGGTGTGCGGGGCAAGACCCCGGGCGTCGCCGGGGAGGCCCTCTCCCCCGCCGCCTGCGCCGCTCGTTCCTCGCGGCTCGGCGGCGACCCCTCCCCCAACTTCGGGGGAGGGGTGGTAGGGAAGGTTCGGAGCGTTGTAACTGGCCTCGCGCGAGGGGCAGGCGTCCCCTCCTCGGACCTCCCCACAAACAGCGAGGAGGTGCCGGCGGTGTGCACCGAACTGGCTGCACACTCGAGTGCCGGCCATGCAGTTCTCCCCCTCCCCCGAAATTGGGGAGGGGGTAGGGGGGAGAGGGCCCCCGCGGACGCAGTGAGATGCCTGCTGAAACATGATCGAAGTTCAACCTCCCCCAGGGGTTTTTGGGGGAGGTGGGCGAGTAATGCGAGCCCGGAGGGGGCGCGGCGGCTCGCACCGGACCTTTCCATCAAGGGAGGCGCCGCACGGACTTTCCCGCCGGTGGATCGGTACGGAATCTCCGCCGGTGGATCGGTCGCGCGCAACCGTCCACGCGTGACGGTGGCGCGGGGCGCCGCTCCTTCAGGATGGCAGCACGGGCGAGCACGGCGACGCCGGATCACAACCGCGACGACCGGATGCCGTGTCACATCCGCCGCGGGACGGACGTTCCTCCGGCGTCTGCTTTCACCCGACCCGTCTGCATGAAGGTGCGCTCGATGGTCCATCCACACGCCCGCACGGTCGCCGTTCTCTCCGCCGTCTTCGCGCTCGCCGGGTGCGGCCGGGACGGGCTGCTGCCGGAGGAAACCGCCGCCGTCTGCCCGGAGCCGTCGGGGTACGTGGCGCCGCCGGCCGTTCCGGCCGACAGCCTGTTCGTCCTGCTGCACGAGCCGGTGCTCACTGCGGAGCAGCAGGGGTTCCTCTCCAGCATCCGCAGCCAGCCGACCACGGCCCGCATCCAGCTCGCCCGGCTGGCGGAGGGGGTGGAGGCGATCCTCGAGGCGGACCGGCCCGTGGCGCTGAACGTGTCTTCCACGCGCAGCTTCGTGGCGGTGAAGACGGACGCGGGACGCAGGGACGCCGGCGTCTTCGCCTGGCACGGCAGCATCAGCGGCGAGTACGGCACCGCGACGCTCGTCCTCACCGGCAAGGGGATGAACGGCGTGCTGCAGAGCCTGCCCGCGGACGCGCCCTCCAGCGTCTACGCCATCCAGCCGATCGGCGGCGGGGTGCAGGCCATCGTCTGCGTGGACGTGACGAAGGTCCCGCCGCGCGACTGACCACGCGCCTGCGGCGTCCTTTCTTGCCCTCCGCGCCCGTCCGCCACAGCTTGGGGTGGTGCAGATCGGGTGGATTCCGGTGAGAAAGGGAAACAGGGCCATGCCGGCATACGTCATCGTCGAGATCACCGTGCTCGATCCCGAGCGGTACGATCGGTACAGGGAGCTTGCCCCGCCTTCCATCGCGGCGTACGGCGGGCGCTACCTGGTGCGCGGCGGTGCCACCGAGCCGCTGGAGGGCGGATGGACCCCGGCGCGGCTGGTGATCCTGGAGTTCCCCGACGCGGAGCAGGCGCGCGCCTGGTGGAGCTCGCCGGAGTACGCCGAGGCAAAGGCGCTGCGCCAGGCCGCGGCGCACACGGAGATGCTGCTGGTGGAAGGCGCCACCAGTCCCTTCCCCCCCTGAGCGCCACATGCGCAAGGTGACGTATGGCGCCGCGTGCAGCCTGGACGGCTACATCGCCCGGCCCGGCGGCGAGGTGGACTGGCTGCGCTGGAGCGACGACGTGCAGCGCCTGACCTCCGCCTACTGGACGGCGGTGGACACGGTGCTGATGGGGCGCAAGACGTACGATGCCGCGCGCGCCGGCGGCAGCGGGGCCTATCCCGGCGCGGCGAACTACGTCTTCTCCCGCACGCTCGCGGACGATCCCGAGCCGGACGTGCGGCTGGTGAGGGATGACCCCGCGCAGTTCGTGCGGGCGCTCAAGGGCCGCGAGGGCGGCGAGATCTGCGTGATGGGCGGGGGCGAGCTCGCGCAGACGCTGTTCGACGCGGACCTGATCGACGAGGTCGGCGTGAACGTCCATCCGGTCCTGCTGGGGAGCGGCGTCCCCCTCTTTCGGCCGCTCGCGCGGCAGCTGGACCTGGAGCTGCTCCGCTGGGAGCCGCTGAGCCACGACTGCCTGTACGCACTCTACCGCGTGCGCCGGTAGCCCCGCATCCACCCCGGCGCCACGCGCCACGCCGACCCGCCCGCCGCATGGATCCGCTGCTGAACGCCATCCTGGCCATCTCCCCCGACGTCCGGTACGCCAGCATCTACCGGAACGGTGAGCTGTCCACCGCCGAGCGGCCCGGCCTGCACGGCGCCAGCTCCGCGGAGTCCGACCGCTACGAGGAGCTCCTCGTCAACCCGACGCTGCTGACCCTCACCCGCCAGCGCGGCGACATCGACTGCGGCGGGCTGGAGTTCGTGGTCATCCGCTACGGCAACTTCTTCCAGTTCGTCCTTCCCACGCACTTCGGCCACGTCTCCGTCGCCATCGAGCCGCACGCGGACCCGCTCGCGCTGGCGGCGCCGATCCGCGCGGCGGTGCGAGCCTCGTCCTCCGCGTCACCCGTCCCCGCGCAGGCCTGACGGGCTGCGATTCCCCCCCCGTTC
>DATAAG010000135.1:0-8589 GCA_036260235.1 Longimicrobium sp. | reverse complement strand
GGCCGAGGAGCGCGCGGCCGGCGTCCGCGGCCGGTTCGCGGCCGCGCGCGAGCTGCACGCCTCCGCGCTCGACGCGCTGCTGCATGCGCTGACGCAGGCCGGCGACCAAATCGACACGCCGGAGGCGCTGGCCAACGACCTCGCGCTCGTGCAGATGTACCTGCACGAGCCTGAGTTCCATGCGCACGCCCTGGCGCACGCCACGGCGACCCTGGCCGAGATCCGGGCGCTCCTGGATGAGGCCGCGCAGGCGGGTGAGCTGACGGAGTGCGATCCTGACGACCTGTCGCGCACGGTGCAGACGGCGTACACCGGGGCGCTGGCCACCTGGGCCGTCTACCGCTCCGGCGCCCTGGACGAGTGGCTGCGCGGCGAGATCGAGGCGGTGCTGGAGCCGTACCGCCCGATGGGTGAGGGTGGTTCCGCGGGGGAAGCGCCGGCCCCCTGAGCGGGTAAACCCGCCGCTGGGAAAGCCACAAGCCCCGTCTCGGCTCGCTCACACTCACCGAACGGGGCTTCACCTGCTCGGGATCTGCCCACGTGCAATCACCCGGCGTGCGGCACGAATGGTCCGCGCAGGCGGACATCACGTCGTCTTGGCCGTGGTTTCAACCTCCCGGGCCGGGTGGCCGCGGCTCTGCGCAATCTTCCCTCTCCGCCTTGACCCGTTTCGCCGCATCGGTGTACGAAGCGCGCACCTTCTTTGAACTGACACTTACCTGATGAGCTACCATGTCTGAGACATCAGAGACTACTCCGACGGACCGAGAACTCATTGAAGCTGGGGAGTGGGCTGATTGCTGGATTTGCCGAGATGTATTCCGGCGGCGGCGACAGACGTGGCGGTATTGTGCGCGGTGCAGTCGCGGATTCTGTGAAGGTGAGCATGGAAACTTCGCCTACAATCGCGGGACCTGCGTTGTTTGCGGCGCACACAAGAAAGATCGTCCTTGATTGGTCTCT
This sequence comes from Longimicrobium sp., assembly GCA_036260235.1. Lineage (GTDB taxonomy): Bacteria > Gemmatimonadota > Gemmatimonadetes > Longimicrobiales > Longimicrobiaceae > Longimicrobium. The sequence continues at coordinate 7,626 of DATAAG010000135.1, read as the reverse complement.
TACTAACGCACTAACGCACTAACGCACTTGCAGTCCTCCACGGCCGCCGCCGCGCTCCGCCTGACCGGAACGCTGGTGTCCCAGTACTTCCGCTTCGGCTGCGACCGGCAGCTGCGCTGGCAGATGGTGCCGCGCGGGCTGCGCGGCACCGACGTGCCCGCGCCCAACGCCGATCCCTCGGCGGGGCCGCTGGTGGGGGTGCGCCCGGGGATGGGGCTGCTGACGCAGGCGGGCCGCCGCTTCGAGCGGAAGGCCCTGGACGCGCTCGTCCGCTACTACGGCGAGGGCCGCGTCCTCACCGCCGGGCGCGACGAGCGGGGCGACGCGGCGCGCCTGCCGTACGACGCGGTGGTCCGCGCCCTCCGCGACCCCGGCGAGACGCTCTGGCTCGTCCAGCCGGAGCTGCGGGTTCCCGATCCCGCGGCGTTCGCGGCGAGGTTCGGGATCGATCCCGACGTGCAGGTGGCGCCGGCGCACCCGGACCTCGTCCGCATCGGCCGCGACCGGGGCGGGCGGCCGATGTTCGGCGTGGCGGACGTCAAGTGGAGCCGCGAGGCCACGGTGCAGCACTACGCGCAGGTGGCGTTCTACACGGTGCTGCTGGAGGAGATCTGCCGCGCGGAGGGGATCGAGGGCGCCGTGGAGACGCGCTGGGGATGGCTGTGGACGCGCGGCTCGCGCGGGCCGAAGCGCTTTCCGCTGGCCGCGTATCGCCACCACGTGCAGGAGCTCCTGCGCCAGGAGCTGCCCCGCATCGCCGCGGCGGCGCCGGGGGAGGCGGAGTGGCACCTGCGGCCGCGCTGCACCAGCTGCGCTTTCTTCCACCACTGCCGCGCGGAGGCGGACCGCACCGACGACCTGTCGCGCGTCGTGGGGATGACGCCGCTGGCCCGCCGCGAGCTGCGGGCACGCGGCATCCGCAGCGTGCGCGACCTGCGCAAGGCGGAGTTCCGGCGCGGCGTCTACGAGGGGTGCCACGCCCTGGAATCCGCGGAGACCACGCTCAAGAAGCGGGTCCAGGCGCTGGACTTCGGGAAGATCAAGGAAGGAGAGAAGCAGAGCTTCCGCATGGGGGGCGGCGAGTCCGTCCGCGTGCTCATCAGCGCGGAGGGCGATCCCGTGAGCGGGACCCTCTTCGCGCTGGGGCTGCGGGTGGAGCGGTCGAGCGGCCGCAGCGTCTCCGAGGTCTTCCTCTCCACGGAAGGCTCCGAGCAGGGCGAGCGGGAGATGCTGGGCCGCTTTCTCTTCCGCGCCGGTCACCTGGTCGCCGCGGCGGAGGAGGTGGCGCGCGCCGCGGGCGACGGGCGGCGGGGGGAGAAGCCGGTGCACGTCTTCGTCTGGGATCGCGGCGAGGTGCAGCTGCTGCGCGACTGCCTGCAGCGCCACCTGGGCGATCCCGGCACGCAGCCGGGGATCGCCGGCATCGCGCGGCTCCTCTTTCCCGGCGGCGACTCCGGCGGCACGCCGCCGGGGACGGTGGTGCTGGACGTGGTCAGCGAGCTGTTCGCGCTCCCGGTGCCGTACGCGTGGGACCTGGCCGCCGTCTCCGCGGAGCTGCAGCCGTCGGAGGCCGCCGCCGTCCACGCGCCGCGCGGCGACTACGGCTGGCCGCTCAGCAGCCAGGTGGCGTACGAGCGCATCCACAACGTGTGGAGCGACCGCCCGTACCGCGCGAACGGCGTCGTCCAGGCGCCGGACGAGGTGCGGGCGGAGCTGGAGCGGACGGTGCAGTCCAAGCTGGCCGCGATGGACTCCGTCATCCGCGCCATCCGCGAGGCCGCGGCGAGGCGCCGCGATCCCGTGCTGCGGATGGCCTCCGCGTACGCCGCGGCGGCGGACCGCTCCGGCGGCCCCATCCCGCACGCCGCGCTGGAGAAGCTGCGGCTGTTCACCCTGGCCGAGGCGGCGGAAGAGGCCGTCGCCATCCGCCAGCTGCACGCGCTCCCCACGGCGGACCGCGCGCGGCGCTTCGAGTGCATCTCCGGCCTGAACAAGGTGGAGATCCTGCCGAACGGCCACGCCGTCTTCGAGTTCGACGAGGGGTGCCGCGAGGCCAAGTTCCGCCCCGGCGACTTCACCCTGCTGCTCACCAACGACGACGGCCGCACGCTGGGCGAGACGGACACGAAGCCCTGGCTGCGCCGCAAGCTGATGGTGGAGCTGATCGACTACGACCTGGCCGCCAGTCCGCCGCGGGTGACGCTCGCCTCCGACCACAGCTGGGAGTCGCTGGAGAAGGCGCGGCTGGAGGGCCGCCCGCTCCTGGACCTGGACCGCGTCTGCGTGCTGGACCGCGCCTCGGTGGACTTCACCACGGCGCGCGTGGTCGCCACCCTGCGCGCGCTCGCCGCCGGCGCCGGCGAAGCGGACTTCGTCCTGGGTGTGCTGGGCGGGGCGGTGCCGGACGGCTGGCGGCGTCCGCTGGACGCGGACCACGCGTGGCGCGATACGGTCGCGGCGGCGGGCGAGCGCCTGCGGGACGTGCAGTTCTCCCCCTCCCCCGGGGTTGGGGGAGGGGGTCGGGGGAAGAGGGCCCCCGCGGACGCAGTCAGATCCCTGCCGCGATCGATCCTGAACGCGGAGCAGGCGGAGGCGTGGCGCGCGGCGTTCGACCGCGCGGTCTCCGTGGTCTGGGGGCCGCCAGGGACGGGAAAGACGTACCTGCTGGCGTGGCAGCTGATCGGCCTGGCCGCCGCGGCCAGGCGGGAGGGGCGGGCGCTGCGCATCCTGGTGAGCGCGGCCACGCACCGCGCCATCGTCAACGTGCTGGTGCGCATCGCCGGCGAGCTGCGGGAGGCGGGGATCCCGTCGCCGCTGCGGGCGTTCAAGCTGGCGGGGCGGGGGAGCGAGGCGGACGCGGACCTGGCGGGGCTAGACGTGGAGGTGATCCGCGATCCCCAGCTTGCGGAGGTGCTGGCGGCGTCGGACGCGGACGGCACGCCGGTGGTCGTCGGCAGCACCGTCTGGTCGCTGTGGAAGCAGATGCGGGCGATGAACGGCGCCTCGGAGGACGAGGACGCGGACGCCGCGTCGCCCGTCCGCCCGCTCTTCGACGTGGTGGTGATCGACGAGGCCTCGCAGATGAAGGTGCCGGACGCGCTGATCGCGCTGTCGTCCATCCGCCGCGGCGGCCGCGTGATCCTGGCCGGCGACGACCGCCAGCTGCCGCCCATCCTGCATGGCCGCTACCCGCGCGAGGACACGCTGCTGGGCTCGGCGTTCGCGCACTTCGCGGAGCGCTTCGGCCGCTTCCAGCTGCGCGAGAGCCGGCGGATGAACCGCGCGCTGGTCCGCTGGCCGCGCCGCCTCTTCTATCCGCGCTTCGTGTCGATGGACCCCGCCCGGCGGCTGCTCCTGTCGCCCGAAGCCGTCGATCTGTCGGACCCGGTGGATGCGCTGCTGTGGGATGCGTTCCTGCGGCCGGAGGACGCCGTCGTCTTCTGCACTTACGAGGGCGTGCGCGCCACCGCGCGGAACGCCGTGGAGGCGTCGCTGGTGGCGCGGATCGCGCGGCTGGCGCGGGCGGGGATGGTCGATCCCGCGACGGGGGAGCGGTACACGGCGGAGGCGTTCCGCTCGCACGGGCTGGCCGTCATCTCGCCGCACCGCGCGCAGAACAGCGCCATCCTGGGGGAGCTGGTGGCCGGCGGCTGGCCCCGCGAGGAGCTGCCCGTCGTTGATACCGTCGAGCGGATGCAGGGGAACGAGCGCGAGCTGGTGCTGGTCTCCTACGCCGTCGCGGACCGCGAGTACGCCGAGCGCGAGGCGGAATTCCTGCTGAACCCCAATCGGTTCAACGTCTCCATCACCCGCCCGCGGTCCAAGCTGATCGTCTTTCTGAGCGAGGACATCCTGCGCACCATTCCGCAGGACGAGGAGGTGATGACGGAGTCTACCGCCATCAAGGGCTACCCCTCCCACTTCCCCGATCCCCCCCGCGAGATCGACTACCCCGCGCCCGGCGGCAAACCCGTGCGCCTGCGGGTGCGGACGCGGCGGGTGTGATTGGGGTCAACACGCGCCTCGGATGGCGAATCCGTTCTCGAACAAGAAGAAGGTGCGCGGCTGGAAGCGGCGCATCCGGCAGCTGGAGCGGCTGCGCCTGGAGCACCGGCAGCTCGATGTTGCGGCGCTGCGCGAGCACGGCGTGCAGTACGTGCAAATCTGGCTGGACCCGTGGGACCGGCTGGTGCAGCGGAACCCGCCGTACTGGTATCGCCGGCGCATCCTGGCCGCCTTCATCGACATCTTCGGGGCGTGGAAGACCGGCCTGGAGGAACTGGGGGAGCCGTACTACCTCGAGCTGTGGCTGTTCGAGCCCGACTTCTACCGCACCCAGGTGGTCGCCGCGGTCGGAACCCGCGTGGAGTACTACAGGACGCTCTTCCCGACCGTCCCCGGCGCGCCCGGCCGTCCTCCTCCCCAGTACCAGGATCCGGCGTACGCCCTGTCGAGCTTCCGCTGGCGCGCCGGCGAGGTGATCGACGTGCGCACGGAGAAGCTGGACGAGCCGGATGCGCAGGACATCGCAACCTGGTCCCGCCACGCCGCCCGCATCGAGCACACCGCCGACGACACGCTCTACATCTTCAACCGCGGCATCGTCTGGCTCGGCTCGCAGCCAGCGGACACACCGCCGTGATCACTGGTGCGGGTGCGGACGGGGCGGGTGTGAGTCAGGCGGCGGTGTTGGCCTCGTGCTCCTGGATGATGCCGGCGATCGCGCGCAGGGCGCGGTTCACGGAATCGGAGTCGCGAAACACCGCCGCCACGTCCGCGTCCAGGCGCACGAGGTTTGTGCCGGCAGCATACCGCGCCGCATACTTGCCCCGGACGCCGCCGTTCAGGCTGTACTCCGGCAGGATCTCGTCGTCTGGGATATCGGGGGTCTCGTTCATCTCAGGTCCCTTCTTCATATTCCCTGTGTTCGCGCGGAGTCATCAGTCGGGCGCTGATGATACGAATCGCTGCGCCCCGTTCCGTGTGCATCACCGCACTCAGCCAGCCGCTGCTGGAACGGCCAAATAGCACGTACCGCTCCTCGTCCGTGGAGTGCCGCGTATCCTCGGCTGTAACCGACAGCGGATCTCCAAACGCTGTTGCTGCGTCGAGGAAGCTGACCCCCGTGCTTGCGTTCGTTCGACTCAGCTTTTGCCGGATCCCACTCGAATTCGAGTCCCATCGTAGCAAGGTACTCAGAGATGCAAAACTGCGCTATTCACTGTGGTTCGCCACCAGCAGTCGACTGAGTTCATGACCGCTGACCGTCTACCCCGTCTGGACGACGGCGCGTGGACGCCCCTGCCGCGGCTGGAGGCTGACGCGCAGGCGGATGCATGCCTGGTGGGGTTGAATGGATCTATCGGCCTGTGCACTTGTGAATGGTGGATCGGAACGCATCGCAGCCGCGGGAGGGATGTCCCGCGGCTGCGTGTGTGTTGCCGTGCGATTCGGGTTCTCCTCCTTACTCGGTCGGACGGCGGCTCCACCCGCTGGTCAGCAGCCTGGACTGCGGCCACGGCGTTTCGCGGCGGGAGAACGGCGTGCCGGGCGTCCGTGCCGCCTGCATTGCGGCCCTGCGCGAGAGGCGCTCCTCCGCAATGGTCGCGATCTGCCGGATGACCTGCTGCTCCTCGGCCGCGGCGGCCTGCGGGTGCTTGATGGAGTCCCCGCAGGCGCAGGGGAACGTCTGTGCTACTCCGGCAGCGGGCTGTTCCGCGAGCCCGTCCGCCTGGATGGTTCCCTCCATGTCGAACCCCATGTGGCCGCCGAAGTCTTCGAGGAGCACGTAGATGCAGTTGCGGCCGACCCTGAACCAGTTCGGGGTGCTGGGAAGCGAGACGCGCGGCGCGAGGTTCGGAGACCAGTTGCCGATCGTCGGAGCGAGCGCGGTGTTGAGGATGGTGTTGAACCAGACCTGGATGTTGTCGTCCGCGCGTACCCGGAACGACAGCGATGCGTTCTTGAAGTTCGGCGAAAGGCAGAAGCACTTCCGGAAGATCGTGTACGCCGGATTCTGCACCGACGTGTTCGGCGGGCTGAAGAACGTAGGCCAGGCGCTGATCCAGCGCGTCTGCAGCGGTAGCGGGAATGGGAATGGCTGTGCCCACGGGGGCGCCACCGGCAGGATCCTGGAGGGCCCGATCGGCGGACCGCTCGTGGGATACGACGCGATGTTGATCCAGTAGTTGTCGACGCCTGCGGGTGGGTATACGCCGAACACGAAGTGGTTGTAGCCGGTGTTCAGGGGTACCGTCGTCGTGGCCTCTGCGGCGGCCGGTAGGACGCACGGCAGCGCCGCGAGGAGCAGCGTCGCGCCCCGGAGCGCCCGGCGCTTCGCGGGGTGCTCCCACGCGTGGGGCGGGGTGTGCCTGCCGATGGCTGTGGAACGGTGTGACATTGTTTCCTCCCGTGGTCCATTGTGTGTCCTGCGATAAAGGGGTACTGCCCAACACGGGGACCCAGGGCACGTTCCGAACCCCGGGCGCGGTAACATCTGAAGCCGTTTTACAGCATGCCTTTAGGACGCTGGCCCGGCGGGTGTCGCCCTTCGTTCCACACGCCCGATCGAGACAGCACTGTCCCAGGGGTGCGGCATGTTTGCGTGTCCCGGGTGCCGGTGAATACGTTCACTGGCCCTGGAAGTCGAGCGAGCGGCACGCGCGGATGGGCCCTTTTCGGCCTGCCGGCAGCGTTTCCGATCAGGCACGGTACGGGATGAACATGGTTGCTTCGAACACGCCGGTGTGGGACGACGGCGCGTGGACGCCGCTGCCGCGGCTGGAGGGCGACACCTCGGCGGACGTGTGCGTGGTGGGGCTGGGCGGGTCGGGGCTCACCTGCATCGGCGAGCTGCTGCGGCTGGGCGTACGCGTCGTGGGGATCGACGCGGGGCACGTGGCGGCCGGCGCGGCGGGGCGCAACGGCGGCTTTCTGCTGGCGGGCGCCTACGACTTCTACCACGACGCGGTGGCGGAGCACGGGCGCGAGCGCGCCCGCCGCATCTACCGCATCACGATGGACGAGGTGCGCCGCATCGTCGCGGAGACGCCGGAGCACGCGCGCATCACCGGCTCGCTGCGCATCGCGGACACCGACGAGGAGATGGCGGACTGCCGGCGGCAGCGGGAGGCGCTCCGGGCGGACGGCTTTCCCGTGGAGTGGTACGAGGGGCCGGAGGGGCGCGGCCTGCTGCTCCCCGCGGACGGCTCCTTCAACCCGATGCTGCGCTGCCGCACCCTGGCCCGCCGCGCGGTGGACGCCGGCGCTCGGCTCTACGAGCAGACCCCGGCCGTCGACGTCCGCCCCGGCGAAGTGGAGACGCCCGGCGGCCGCATCCGCTGCGATCGGGCAATCGTGGCGGTGGACGGGCGGCTGGAGCGCATCTTCCCCGAGCTGGAGGGCCGCGTCCGCACCGCGCGCCTGCAGATGATCGCCACCGCGCCCACGGACGAGGTGCGCCTGACGCGGCCCGTGTACGCGCGCTGGGGCTTCGAGTACTGGCAGCAGCTGCCGGACGGGCGGGTGGCGCTGGGCGGCTTTCGCGACACCGGCGGCGAGGACGAGTGGACGCACGAAGCGGAGCCCTGCGAGCCGATGCAGGAGCGGCTGGAGCGTTTTCTCCGC
>DATAAG010000134.1:0-7626 GCA_036260235.1 Longimicrobium sp. | reverse complement strand
GTCGCGCCGCTGGCCAGGTCTAGGCGGAAGATCTCCCAGTTCCCCGTGAGGTACGACGCATAGTACAGCGCCGACCCGTCGGCCGCCCACGCCGGAGCGCGATTCTCGGCCCCGTCGTCGAGGACGACTCGTGCGTTCCCGCCGTCGATGTCCATGACCCAGAGCTGCACCGCCACGCCGCCGCCCGGGAGCCCGATCTCGCGCTCCCACGCCACCCGGTCGCCGTCCGGCGAGACGCGCGGCGAGAGGTCGGTCTGCTCCGTCGAGCGCGTCAGCCGCCGCAGCCCGCGGCCGTCCGGCCGCACGGAGTAGATCTCCGGCTGGCTGTCGCGCTCGGAGAGAAAGACGATCCGCCCCTGCAGCCCCCGCAGCTCGCCACGCGGAATGGCGGCCGCGCCGGCCGGCTCGGCGGACTGCGCGCTCCCGCACGCCGCGAGCGCGAGGAGAAGGAGTGGAATGCGTGGGATACGGATCATCGGATCTCGTTGTGTCACGATGCTTCGGAAAACCGGGGTTACGGCAGGCACCTCCCTGCGTCCGCGGGGGGCCCCTCCCCCCGGCCCCCTCCCCGCTCGTTCCTCGCGGAGAGGGGGAGAACTTCGGGTGTGCTGCGGCAGGGTTTCGCGTGAGGGCAGCGCCCCCTCCGGGCTCGCATTACTCGCCCACCTCCTCCAAAAACCCCTGGGGGAGGTTGAACTTCGATCGCGCAGCGCGGAATGTCGTGCCGTTCTCCTTCCCCCGCGCAGTTTGCGGGGGAGGGCCGGGGGGGGGCGCCCGCGGCCGCACCACGCTTCCCAGGCGCACCGATCCTTCCCCACCCACCCCTCCCCCGAAGTTGGGGGAGGGGTCGTCCGCCGTCGCGAGGAACGAGCGAAAGGCCGGGCGGGGGAGAGGGCCCCGCGGCAAAGCCCGGGCCTCCACCGGTGCCGTGATCCACCTACCGCACGCGGAGGGCGTCCGCAATCACCACGTATCCCGCGGTGGTCCAGCGCGACAGCACGACGCGGTTCCACCCGGCGCTGAAGCTCCACGTGCCCAGCGTGCGCCAGGCGCCGCCGTTGACCTGCTGGTTCACGCTCACGCGCCCCACCTCCGTCCCGCCGGCGTTGTAGGCGATGAACGGCGCGGTGGTGGAGCGGTTGGTCCCCGACGTCCACCACGCGTCGATCGTCCTGGTCGCGGCCGACGGCAGGTAGAACCAGAAGGTCGCCGGGTCGGACACCGCCGCGGTGGAGGCGTAGTAGTAGCCGGTGCCGTAGTACCCCGCCGTGCTGCTGGCCGAGATCCAGTTGGCGCTGACCTCGATGTATCCCTGCGCGGTGTTGTTGCCGGCGTTGTTGCTGTCGATGACGATGCTGGTGGGGCTGGGGTACAGCCGCTGCCACGCCGCCACGTCGCCCGGCGAGAGCGTGGTGCGGCACCAGTAGCCGCACACCTCGGCGCCGTTCAGGTCCGTGAAGTGCAGCCGGCCGAACTCCCGCGAGTTGTAGTGCATGATGGAGCCCAGGTCGTACCCGCCCACCTGCACCCACCCGCACTGGACGCTGAACTGGTCCGGGTACGGGTTGGCGTCGATCATCCGGATGTGATTGTTGCGGTCGCACCGCTTCTGCTCGTGCTGGTAGCCCAGCCCGTGCCCGAACTCGTGCATGATCAGCTGCTTGCTGGCGCCGCTGCTGCCGATGTAGATCTCGCAGGCGCCGTTGTAGCAGCCGTTGTAGTAGTTGGACCCGTTGCCGTAGTAGACCACGATGTGGTGCGCCTGCCCGGTGTACTCCACGAAGTTCACCCCGGGCACCTGCTGCTCGATCTGATTCAGCGCCGCCGTGAGGTTGGTCGGGTTGAACACCCGGCGCACGGGAATCACCCCCCGCGTGTCGCTCCAGAACGAGGCGCCGTTGTAGTGCAGCGAGAACGACGGCCGCCTGCCGGCCTCGCCCTTCTGCCGCAGCGCCTCCTCGCGGGTGGCCGCGATGCGCTCCGCCGGGCCCACGCCGATGTCGCCGTCCCACACCGCGTGCCCGTTCACCACCTGGTAGCCGATGCGCACCGGCGTCTCCCCGTCCTCGCCGATGATCCAGCCGGCGCGCACGGGCCCCTTGGCCGGGTCCACGATCCCCGTGCGGAGCGCCTCTCCGGCGTCACGCGGGGCGGCCAGCGGGGCGTCTTCGCACGCCGCCAGCGCGCCCAGGGCGGCGAGTGCCAGGATCGATGGGAAGAGGCGCATCGTCGTTCTCCGGTGTCGGGGACAGAGCGGGACCGGGGGACGGGCCCCGGGGGAGCGACGGGCTCCCCGGCCGCAGGGGTCGGGGAGCCCGTCCGGCCATCATCCCATCACCGCACGCGGATGGCGTCGGCGATCACCACGTAGCCCGTGGTGGTCCAGCGCGACAGCACGATCCGGTTCCACCCGGCGCTGAAGCTCCAGGTGCCCAGCGTCTGCCATCCGCCGCCGTTCACCTGCTGGTTCACGCTCACCCGGCCCACCTCGGTGCCGCTGGCGTTGTAGGCGATGAACGGCGCCGAGGCCGAGCGGTTGGTCCCCGACGTCCACCACGCGTCGATCGTCTTGGTCGCCGCCGCGGGAAGGTAGAAGGAGAAGGTGGCGCCGTCGCTGACCGCCGCCGTGGAGGCGAAGGCGTAGTTGCTGCCGTAGTAGCCGGCCGTCCCCGACGAGACCGTCCAGTTGGTGGAGGCCGAGAAGCTGGCGACCGAGCCGTTGTTGTTCGCGTTGTTGTTGTCCACCACGATCCCCGTGGTGCTGGTGCCGCAGTGCGAGTTGATGCGGTTCAGGTAGTCCGTCCACGGCCAGTTGGGGCCCGGGTCCGTGCGGTTGTACGGCTGCAGCTGGCCGTGCGCCACGTAGTGGTAGCGGTCGCGGGGAATGCCGTACGCCCGGCTGATGTCGCACGACAGCCGCGCCGACGCGTCGATCTGCCCCACCGGGAAGGAGCTCTGCGACGCGTACCCGCCGTGCTCGATGCCCACCGTGAAGTGGTTGCTGCTGTACCCGTTCAGGTTGCACTTCACGCCGCTGTTCAGGTTGCAGTCGTACGTGGCGGCGATGTGCCACGCCCGGCTGGCCTCGCGCACCAGCTGGCTGATCTCACTGCCGCTCTCGTTCACCACGTAGTGCGCGCTGGCCTGCGCCTGCGTGTTGGTGAGCCAGCTCCAGCAGCTGGTGTAGCTTCCCTCGCAGGTGTGGATGATGACCATCTGCACCTGCCCCACCGTCCCCGTGGGCCGGCTGTTGTAGTTGGGCGACGGACGCCAGATGGTGCCGCTCACCGGGTAGTCCGGCGCCAGCGCCAGCGACGGTCCGCTGGTGGGCAGCTGGAAGTCGGCGCGGACGCTCACCGGCATCAGCGAGGCCACCACCGTCCCCGACGGGGTGCGGCCCACCACGCCGCGGTTGAGCGTGCCGTACACGTCGTTGTGCACGTAGCTGGCCTGCCCCTCCACCTGCGCGATGCCGCTGTACCGGGCCACCACCGGCCCCCACGCGGCCACGTCCGTGCGGGCGATCCCCGCCTCGCCCGCCCACGACGCCAGCAGCGCCGCCGCCGCGCGGATGTTGGCCCGCGCCTGGCTCTGCGCCGCCCGCTCGGAGACGCCCGCCAGCGCGGCGCCGCGCTCCAGGTTGTCGCCGCGCAGCGCCATGATGCCGAACGCCGGCTCCTGGCCCGGGAACTCCACGCCGCCGCGCACCATCTCCCACCGCGTCTCCACGTAGCCGATGGACTTCAGCAGCCCCGCGGGGACGCCGTAGTCGCGCGCCGCCTCTTCGAAGTAGGCGTCCAGCTGTGCTGCGGGTGGCGTTTGCGGAGCGGGTGCCGCATCCGGGGTGGTCGGCTCGTCGGAGCAGGCCGAGAGCGCGGCCGCGGACAGCAGTGCCGCGGCCAGCAGGCGTAACTTGCCCATGCGTCCTCCTGCAGGGTGGAAGAGGCGGCGTCCGCGGGGAAGGTGCGAACGCCCGGTTGCGCTGGAAAGCATCCCCACGGTAGGGCGTGAAACGCAAGGGCGCAAGAGGTGCGGCTGAAAAGATTGCGCCGCAATCACTTGAGGAAGACGCTGGCTCGGGAGTGCGGCAGCAGGAAGATCGGCAGGTAAAAACCCGCGGAAACTACGCACAAATCGGACCGCGCACCGTGACGAAGCCGCGGATCATGGAGGACGGGTGGGGAGAAGAATGGCGAAATTGCGGATCCGCGGTTTCCGAAACTCACACGGCGATGGGCTCACCTCTGGCGCATTCGGGGCTGTGCTGCGACGGATGGCTCGACCGCTCTCAGATCCCGAAGTCGGCCTCACGCAGAGTCAGCAGAGTTAGCAGAAGTCGAGGTTCTCCCTCTTTCCTCTGCTGACTCTGCTGACTCTGCGTGAGACAAGCCGTTCCCATCCCCGAACCGCCCAGCTGGGGCTGGAATCACACCGTCAGCTCCCAGGGGCGGGCGGCGGGGGCGCGGCTGCGGGCGATGGCGTCGCGGATCAGCAGCTCCTGGTAGTTCACCTCCGGCTCGCCGGGCTCCGGCCGCCGCTGCACGTACTGCCCGTCCGGGCGCAGGTCCCACGCGAGCCGGTTGTCGTTCAGCGCGTAGTGAAGGATCTGCACCAGCCGGTCTCGCATGCCGGGGTCCAGCACGGGCGCCATCGTCTCCACCCGCTCGTTCAGGTTGCGCCCCCGCCAGTCCGCGCTGCCGATGAAGATCTCCGGGTCGCCCCCGTTCTGGAAGTAGTAGATGCGGTCGTGCTCCAGGAAGCGCCCCAGGATGCTGATGACGCGGATGTTCTCGCTGTACCCCGGCAGCCCCGGCCGCAGCCGCGAGTGGCCGCGGACGACCAGGTCCACACGCACCCCCTCCTGGCTGGCGCGGTACAGCTCCTGGATGATCCCCGCGTCGTCCAGCGCGTTCATCTTGGCCACGATGCGCCCGCTGCCGCCGCTCCGCTGCGCCTGCACCTCGCGGCGGATGCGCTCCTCCATCACCCGCCGCATGTCGCGCGGGGCCACCACCAGGCGCTCGTAGTGCTGGTCCGGCGCATAGCCGGTAAGGAAGTGGAAGAAGTTCACCAGGTCCGCGCCGATCTCCGGGTTCGCCGTCAGCAGCCCCAGGTCCGAGTAGGCGCGCGTGGTCTTCGCGTGGTAGTTTCCCGTCCCGATGTGGCAGTAGGTGCGCGGACGCCCGTCCTCCAGCCGCACCACCAGCGTGACCTTGGAGTGCGTCTTGTACCCCACCAGCCCGTAGGTCACGTGCACGCCCGCGTCTTCCAGCATCTGCGCCCCGACGATGTTGTTGGCCTCGTCGAAGCGCGCCGTCACCTCCACCAGCACCGCCACCTGCTTCCCCCGCTCCGCCGCCCGCAGCAGCGCCTGCACCACGGGCGACTGCACGCCCGTGCGGTAGAGCGTCATCTTGATGGCCAGCACGTCGGGGTCGTCCGCCGCCTCGTTCAGCAGGCGCTGCACGCTGGCGGTGAACGACTCGTACGGGTGGTGCACCAGCAGGTCGCCGTGGCGCAGGATGGCGAACAGGTTGCGCTCGTCCTCCGTCTCCCCCTCGTGCTGCAGCGCCTCGGGGATCACGGGCTCCCACGGCTCGTACTTGTGGGCGGGCAGGTCCAGCTCCGCGAAGGCCATGCAGTCGGCGTGGTCCACCAGGTCCGCGGCCTCGTAGACGTCGGCGCGCTCCAGCTCCAGCTCCCGCACCAGCAGGTCGCGCACCTCCGGCGGCATCCCCCGCTCCACCTCCAGCCGCACCACGGGGGCGAAGCGCCGCTCCCGCAGCTCCTCGCTGATCATCTCCAGCAGGTCCTCGGCGTCGTCGTCGTCGCGGTCCACGTCGGCGTTGCGGGTGATGCGAAAGGCGCTGGCGCTCACGATCTCCATCCCCGGGAACAGCTCCGCCACGTTGGCCTGGATGAGCTGCTCCACCGGCAGCACGTGGTGCCGATGGACGGAGCCCGGCACCGCCACCCAGCGCCCCTGCGTGGTGGGCACCTTGATGCGCGCGAAGTGCATGGTGTTGCGGGCGCCGTGGCGCATCAGCACCGCCAGGGAAAGGCTCAGGTTGGAGATGAAGGGAAAGGGGTGGCCCGGATCGACGGCCAGCGGGGTGAGGACCGGGTAGATGTTCTCGCGGAAGTAGCGGTTCAGCTCCTTCTGCTGCGCGCCGTCCAGCTCCGTCCAGTCGGAGATCACCACGTCGGCGTCCTGGCGCAGCAGGGGGCGCAGCTCCTGGTCCCACGCCTGGGTGATGGCGGCGTACATCTCCTGCGCCGCTTCGGCGATGAAGGCCAGCTGCTCGCCGGGGGTGCGGCCGTCCAGCGACAGCGTCTGCACGCCCGCGCCCAGCTGGCGCTTCAGGCCGCCCACGCGGCGCTGGAAGAACTCGTCCAGGTTGCTGGAGGTGATGGCCAGGAAGCGCACCCGCTCCAGCAGCGGCACGCGGTAGTCCCGCGCCTGGGCGAGCACGCGCCAGTTGAAGTCCAGCAGCCCCAGCTCGCGGTTGAAGTAGAGCGAGGGGTGGTCCAGGGGCGCGTCCGGCGGCACCGGCTGCGGCTTTACGGCCTGCGGAATGCGCGGGGTGATGGCCGCCACGGCCCGGATGCCGGCGGGCCGCGGGCGGGGAGCGATGGCGGGCGCCGGCGGCTGGTCATCCACCGCGGCGACGATTTCCTGCGCACGCATGGGAGTGAGGCAGTGCGATTGTAACGGCGCGAGGCGCATTCACGGTCCGCATCCGCCACAATGTAACGACGATGAAGTATGCCAGCGTGGGCGAAGGGGAGCAATAGAGGGATTGTAACGACACCACATCGAGGCCCTCCCCGTGCACGCGGGGCGCCCGATGATGACGGACTGCAGCCGGCGGATGCGCGCGACGGCGGCCAGGCGTGCGGTCGCGCGTCTCACTGCCCCACAGGGCCCCTTCCCCGGCCCCCTTCCCCGCCTCCGCGGGATGCCGTCCGGGGCGTCGCTGCCGCAGGGCCACCTCCGCGCGGGGGGGAACTTCGGGTGCGCTGAGGCAGGGTTTCGCGCGCGGGCAGCGCCCCCTCCGGGCTCGCATTACTCGCCAACCTCCCCCAAAAACCCCTGGGGGAGGTTGAACTTCGATCGTCGCCGCAGACTGCGCTGCCGTGCTCCCTCCCCCACGCAGTTTGTGGGAGCGGGCCGGGGAGGGGGGCACCGGCCGTCACACCATACCCACCGGCGTGCACCGATCCGGCCCGAACCGCCTCTCCCCCGGGATTCGGGGAGGGGCCCCCGCCGCTACCGGGAACGAGCAGAAGGACGGGCGGGGAGAGGGCCCCCGCGGACGCAGTGAGAATCCCGACCCGCCGTTCTCCCTCCCCACCCCCGGCGAGAAGTTCCGAACCATCGAACGGCCGCTGCAACCAAACGCCCTCTTTCGGCGTATCCTTTCCGGCTTACTCTCACCGTTCTCTTCAGACGCCGGATGAACGCAGCGCTTGCGCTCACAGCATGACTAAACGACCACCGGCTAAAGCCGGTGGGTTGTTGGGCCGCTGAAAGCGGCACTGGACAGGCTAAAGCCTGCTGAAACGTCCCGGGGCTGGAAGCTCCCTGAAGAAGGGACTGAAACTCCCTCTGCTACTCTGGATCTA
>DATAAG010000133.1:0-5584 GCA_036260235.1 Longimicrobium sp. | reverse complement strand
CCCGTGGGGAGCCGCCGCCTCGTTTTCCCAGCGGACGCTCAGCGCTTGCTCTTCGGCTTGCGGAAGGAGGTCCTGTCCATGCCGTGCTTGGCCAGCCGGACGTCGTCCGAGATCTCGAGCATGGGCGGACCGGCGGCGGCGAGGCGGCCCCCGATCCACATCTCGATCTCCTGGAACATCTCGTTCGGCGGCACCACGCGGTAGAACTGCACCTCGTTCAGCACCGGCTGGTCCACGCGCCACAGCGCGGTGGCCGGGTCGTACCAGCTGCCCGGCGAGTTGTGGACCAGGATGGTCCAGCGGCGGTCGATGACCGCGCCCAGGACGGCGTTCGGGAGCTGCCCGGGCTGGAACCAGGCGTCCAGCTCGGCGGAGCTTCGGCGCGGTTCCAGGCGCAGGCGATTCTCCGCCAGCCACGCTTCCAGGCGTGCGCGCGTCCAGAAGTACAGCACCTCGCCCCGCGACGGGTCCGCCGACCAGCGGGTGACGCGCACGCCCTGGTAGCGCGTTCCGCAGGCGATGACGGTCGTGGCGTTCTGCTGATAGTGGACGCCGCGCACCGTCACTTCGCTGAAGACGCCGTGCTCGGGATGGTAGAGGTGGTCGCCACGCGTGCCGCCCGCGGGATGCAGCCGGATGGCGATCTCGGCCCGCTCGATCCCCAGCGCCTCGGCCTCGGGGACGGCGAGCTCCTCCCTGCCGCGCACGTAGGTGACGTGCTCGTCGTGCCCGTACGCGAGCGCGCTGTCGTAGTAGTCGCGTCCGCCGATGATGCGCATGCGCCGGCGTGGGTGGAGCGTTTCGGGTGTCGGCCCCGGTGCGGCGGTGCCCGCCGGTGCGGCGCGGGGAGGCGTAAGGGTAGCGCGCAGGACCAGGCAAACGAAAGCGGCTACCTTCTCCGGGAACGAAAGAACGGACGACCTTCTGCCCGAATCCACACCCCCGCACCCGGCGAGTCAGGGGTTCCCGAAACCTGTCCGAGCGTCCCGGCCGGTGCCGCGGCGCTGGCCGTCCACCGGCTCCCGCTGCGGATATGCGAGAGGCGGCGGCCCCGCGTGGGAGCCGCCGCCTCGTCCGTCCCACCGCCGCGCGGGCGGCTTAGAACGATCCGTCCCGGTTGGCCGGGCGGTCCAGGTCGCGCTGCACCTCGCCGATGGTGTCCTGGACCTTGCCTTTGAGCTGGTCCACCTTGCCCTCGGCCTGCATGCTCTTGTCACCCGTCAGGCCGCCCAGCGCGTCCTTCAGATGCCCCGCGGCGTGCGAGATCTTGCCCTTCAGCGAGTTCTCGGTCCCGCGCTCGGTCAGGTTGCGGTCGTCCATCGTTCCCCTCCAGTGCAGGTGTCTACCCCCTCCCTCTCCCGCGTGCAGAGGAAGGCAAGAGGCGTACCATCCGCCAGGGGTAAACCATTGCACTTCATTCACATCCGGCGCCGGACGCGGAACACGGGACGGCCTCCGGCGCGGGGCTGAGACGCCGCGCCGTCAGGGCGGCGGAAAGCGCTGCACGATCCAGTCGCCGATGCGCTGCAGGGCGGCCGGGGAGAAGGTCTCCTCGATCTCGCCGTACTCCGTGGGCGCGCCGGTGCGGGCGGTCTGGAACAGGTGGTTGAGCCCGGGGAGCTTCTCCACCGTCACGTCGCGGTTGCCGGCCGCGCGAAGCGCCTGCTCGATCCCCGCCAGGTTCTCGTCCGGGGGCACCTGCAGGTCCAGCGCGCCGTTCAGCGCCAGCACGGGCACCGTCACCCGCCGCAGCGCCGGCTGCGGGTCGTAGGCGAGGAACCAGCGCATCCACGGCAGCAGGAGCTGGTTGAACGCGCCGTCCTCGTGAATCCCCACCAGCTCCTGCTCCGCGCGCGAGAGCGTCGTCCGGTAGCGCGCGGCGATGGCGGACAGCTGCTCGTGCAGCGCCGCGCTGTCGGCGTCGCTGGCCGCGGCCTCGAGGAGCTCGCGCTGCAGGGGGCGGATGCGCCGGATGACGGAATCCGGCACGCCCCCGGCGGCCATGATGAGCTCCGTCTGCCGCCCCAGCAGCGTCCGCGAATCCGTCCCCGGCCCCGCCAGCAGCACCAGGAAGCGCACCTCCGGCGCCAGCGCCGCCGCCATCGGCGCGATCAATCCGCCCTCGCTGTGGCCGATCAGCCCGATCGGTCCGATCTCCCGCCGGCCGCGGAGAAAGCGCACGCCCGCCGCGACGTCCTGCGCGAAGTCCGCCGACGTGGCGGTCGCGGGGTTCCCGGTGGAGCTGCCGACGCCCCGGTCGTCCACGCGCAGCACGGCGATCCCGCGGCGCGTCAGGTAGTCGGAAAGCACCAGGAACGGACGGTGGTTGAAGACCGTCTCGTCCCGGTCCTGCGATCCCGAGCCGGTGATGAGCAGCACGGCGGGGTGCGGGCCGTCGCCGGGCGGCAGGGTGAGGGTGCCGGCCAGCCGCACGCCGTCCACGGATTCGTACGCCACCTCCTCCTCGCGGTACGGGAACGGCCGCTGCGGCTCCTGCGGGCGGCGCACCACCATCATGCTGTCCGCGCCGCGCACCATCACCAGCGGCAGCTCGCCGCCGCCCTGCGCCCACGTGCCGGTCAGGCTGTCCGCCCCGGCGCTCAGCACCGCGCGGTACGCCCCGCCGATCCGGCTGACGTCGAAGATGACGGAGTCGCCGCGGACGCTGAAGGTGGCGGGGATGCTGACGCCGCCCTGGTCCACGCTCACCAGGGTGGCGCTGGAGCCGCCCTCCGTACCGGGGATGATCAGCTTGAGGCGCAGGCGAACGGGACCCGGCTCCAGCGCGCCGCCCCAGGTGCCGGCGACGCTCCTCGCCGCCGCGGGCGTCTGGGCGTCCGCCGTCGCGCAGAGGGCCGGCGCGGCGAGCAGGGCGGCGAGCGCCGCCAGGCGATGGGCTTGCATGGGGCGACCTCGCGTTCAGGATTGTCGGCCGATGCAGATGCCTGCCGGCCCGCGGAGCCGCCCGCGCGCGCCGTTACGGACGCGTGGCCGCCCGGGTTGCGCAGAGTCGCTGATGATCGCGGTCAGCCGGCGAGCCCACGGACGACCTTGGCCGTCGTCACCACCTGGCCGGAGTGCCGCGCGGTGTGCTCGCCCACGTGGTACAGCAGGCCGCGCACGCTGGAGGGGAGCCTGCCCCGCCCCACCTCGCGCGGATCGTCGAGCGACGCGTCGGGGGTGGCGCGCAGCTGGTCCAGCGCCTGCTCCACGGCCGCCCGCACCTGGGCGACCAGCGCCGCGGCATCCAGCTCCGTCGCGAACTCCTTCTCCGCCCGCAGCGCGCGCATCTGCGCATCGGAGAGCTGTTCGCCGCGCGCGTACGCCAGCAGGCGGTCGGTGCTTCCCGCGATGTGCCGCAGGTGGAACCCGACGGAGGCCGCGCCGCCGGGCGTGACCCACAGCTCCGTATCGGAGAGGGGCGCGACGGCGCGCTCCACTTCCTCCATCGCCTGCAGCAGCGCGTGCGCCACCGGCTGCAGCGCCGTCGAGATCCCGTCCACCCGCTCGCCCCGCAGCCAGACTTCGGGCAGGCTCATGTCGTTCTCCTCCGCGACGCTGAGGGAATAGGGAATAGGGAATAGGGAATAGCCTGCAACGGCGTCATCTGATCGCCCGCCCGGCTCCGGCGGGTAATCTCGCGCCGCGCCCCTTCCCCCGCCAGCCGCCGCCGCACTCACGCACTCACGCACTCACGCACTCACGCACTCTTCGCCCCTGGCGCGCCTTCTGCAACGGCGGTGCGGGTCTACGGCCAGGAACGCGTGACCCGGAGGGGATGATGGGTAAGCTGGCGGGTAAGCTGATGTGGATGATCGTGGGGAGCGCCGCGAGCAAGATGGCGCGCAACTACACGCGCAAGACGCTGCACACCCGCGGCGGCGCGCCGCGGCTCCCCCGCAAGGCGCGGCGGCAGAGCGGGCTGGGGATGATGCTGGGGTGGGCCGTGGCCACCGGCGCCATCATGGCCCTCGCCGACGTGCTGCAGGAGCAGGGGAAGGACTCCGTCCACGCGCGGTGAGGCCCTCCCCCGGCGGGCGCCTAGCGCGCGCCACCTCCTCCCGCAAACGGCGCGGGAGGGGGGATACACTTCGAGGGGCTTCCGCCCGCACATCGCACCCGCTGAGCGGGTAAGCCCGCCGCGGGGAGTGCCAGAAGCCCGTCCCGGCGCCGCCGACGCGTCGCTGAACAGGGCTTTTCCCTCACCCCCGGCCCCTCTCGCCGACGACGGATTCTCTGGCGCCGACTGGGGAATCTGCCGTCGAACCCGGTAGCCCTGTCGCAACGCCGCAATCCGCGGAATCGGTCAACCCCCCAGGGGTTTTTGGGGGAGGTGGGCGCGTGGTGGGCGCCCGGAGGGGGCGTGGCGGCACCCACGGATCTACCCACCGGATCCGAACCCGGTGGCCTGTCGCAACGCCGCGGTCCCGCGGCATCGGTCAACCTCCCCCAGGGTTTTTGGGGGAGGTGGGCGCGTGGTGCGCGCCCGGTGGGGGCGTGGCGGCACGCATGGATCCACGATCACGCACGGATCTACCCACCGGATCCGAGCCGGGTGGCCTGTCGAAGCGCTGCGGTCCCGCGGCATCGGTCAACCTCCCCCAGGGGTTTTTGGGGGAAGTGGGCGCGTGGTGCGCGCCCGGAGGGGGCGTGGCGGCACGCACGGATCCACCCCGCCGCACGACCGCTCGTCCCGCGTATACGCGCTACGCACCGCCGTGTGGCGAAACTCGGGACGCCTGCCCAACGTTTCCTGCTGGTCATCCGACGTGATCCCCTCCCTCCGTCTCCGTCCATGATCCTCAGGTCCGACGCCCCCATCGCTCCCGCCGATCCGGAGGGCCGGCTGCGCGCGGCGCTGGAGCGGTTCGCCGCCATCCCGGACGACGAGTGGAGCTGGTTTCGCCCCCACCTGCAGCGGCGCCACTTTCGCCGCGGCGAGCACCTGGTGCGCGAGGGGAGCGTGGTGCATCGCAAGTACTTCATCCTGCGCGGCTGCACGCGCACCTACTACCTGGCCGACGGCCGCGAGATGACGCGCAACTTCACCTTCGAGGGGCGCTTCGCCGGGTCGTCGGTGCTGGCGGGGCGGACGGCGCACGTGAGCGTGCAGGCGCTGGAGCCCACCGACGTGCTGGGCTTTCCCGGCGACCTGCTCGCGGTGATGTACGACCGCCACCGCTGCTGGGAGCGCATCGGCCGGCGGGTGGCGGAGGAATACTGGCTGGAGAAGGAGGAGAAGGAGCTGCGCTTTCGCCTGCACACCCCCGAGGAGCACTACCGCCTGCTGGTGGCGCGCGGGCACCTGATGACCCGCCGCGTGCCGCTGCGCCACCTGGCCTCGTACCTGGGCGTCACGCCGGAGACGCTCAGCCGCATCCGCGCCCGCATCGCCGCGCGGGAAGAAGTGCGTGAGTGCGTGAGTGCGTGCGTGAGTGCGTGAGTGCGTTAGTGCGTGAGTGCGGGGAGGGGGGCGGGATGGATCATCCTCCCCGCACTCACGCACTCACGCACTCACGCACTCACGCACGCACTCACGCACTCACGCACTTCTTCCCGCGCGGCGATGCGGGCGCGGATGCGG
>DATAAG010000132.1:0-3925 GCA_036260235.1 Longimicrobium sp. | reverse complement strand
TTGGGTACGTCGCAGACTCTGGCCTGCGACAATCAACCGAACATCCCAGCATGAAGCAGATGTCGTGATGATTCCACGAAGCCAGCTGGAACTCTTCACAGACGTCTTAGCCTTTGCAGCGTAAAGGGATAAAGTCGAGATGATTCCGGACGCGGGAAAAGATACAACCACGCGGAGCAAGCAGAGGGAGCAGCGCGCTTCAGCGCTGTTCCCTCCGCTTCCTCCGCCTGATCGAATGCGTTCAGGCGAATCGATCTCCCTGCACCGGTCAGCCGCGGCGCAGCTTGACGGCGCCCTGGAACGCCGCCGCGGGAACGATGCGCGTGACCGGGTTCGCCGCCTGCAGCCAGGCGCTGGCGTCCAGGTCGATGAGCAGCGTGGCGTCGTCGTCGGCATCTCCCAGGTCCACGGGCCGCTCCACCACCACGCTGTCGGCGATGGCGACGCTCACCTGGCCGGTGAGGCTCACCCCGCCGATCACCAGTCCGCCCGTTACGTTCCCCGTCACCCGCGTAAAGACGACGCGGGCCGTCGGGTATTCGACCTCCGGGACCCGGCCGGAGGCCACGGCCACGGTGTCGCGGCCGTCCGCGCGGACGGTGGCAGTCGCGGGGCCGTTGAGCGGGACCGGCTGCGCGTTGCGGACCAGGTACACGCGCGCGTCGAAGGTGATCGTCCCGCCGATGCCGTTCGCCTGGAACACCCCGCCCCCGCCGGGCGCCACGGCGTAGCGCTGCGCCAGCCCCGCCGATCCGCTCCCCGTGCCATCGCCGGTGGCGGCCGCGTCCACGTTGCGCTGCCCCCCGCCCACCAGCTCGCGGCCGCACCCCGCGAGAGCCGTCATGCCGGCCAGCAGCGCGGCCAGCGTCGTATTCGTACGCATGCGTCGCCTCATCCGTGTGTGTCGTCGGGCGCGGGCTGCAGCCGCTCCAGCTCCGCCGCGGCCGCCGCCTCTTCCACCGCCGCGCCGGCCTCGCCGAACAGCCGCCGCGCCTCGCGCAGGCGGGCGGCGGCACTCTCCGCGTCGCCCAGCGCGGCTTCGAACATCCCGTACTGCTGCTGCGTCACGGCGGTCTCGAAGGGCGGCAGCCCGTGCTCGCGGCAGATCTCCAGCGCCTGCTCGTAAAACACCATCCCTTCCGGATCGCGCCGCGCGAGGGTGACGGCACCGAGCCGGCGATACACCTCCGGCAGGTCCAGGAGCGCGTGATGGTGCAGCGCCAGCCGTTCCGCCTCACGCGCGGCGGCCTGCGCCTGGGCGGCGCGTCCCTGCCGCAGCAGCGCGTCGGAGAGGTTGAGCGTGACGGTCACACGGGCGAACGGGTCCAGGTCGCGGGCCAGCGCGTCGCGGAACGCCGTCTCCGCCCGCTGCGGCGCGCCGCGGGCCAGCTCCAGCATCCCCCACCCGTTGTCCACGTAGCCCAGCAGCCCCTCGTCGCCCAGCTCGGCCGCCACCCCGCGCGCCGCCGACAGCCACTCCTCCGCCGCGTCCACGTCGCCGCTGCGGCGCTCCACGACGGCCAGGCCGTTGGCCAGGTGGACGAACTCGGGGGTGGGAGGCGCAGGGGGGCACAGATCCAGTCCGCGGCGGTACCAGCCGCGCGCCTCGGCCCACCGCCCCTGGTCCACCGCCACGTTGCCCAGCCCCTGGCAGGCGGTCACGACGCCGGGGGTGTCGCGCTGCGCCAGCGCCACCTCGTGTCCCTGCGCGTACAGCCTGCCGGCGCGCTTCCAGTCGCCGCGGGTGCGCGCGATGCGGCCCAGCCGCCGCAGCGCCAGCCCCTCCGCCCGGCGGTCGCGCGGCCGGCGCCCGAGCTCCAGCGCACGCGCGTAGCATCGCTCCGCCTCGTCCAGGCGCCGCTCGCGCTCCTCCGCCTCCCCCGCCGCGACCAGGTGCCGCGCCGCCTCCGCCTCATCGCCCGCCTGCATGGCGTGCAGGGCGCGCAGGGTGTGGCGCATCACCTCTTCCACCCGCGCGCGCGCCCGTTCCGCGAGCGCGGGAACCATCGCCTCGACCCCCGCCGGGTCCGCCAGCCGCGTCTCCACCGTGGCGTACGCCTCCGCGTCGGCCCAGCCCAGCCCGTCGTCCGCGCGCGCGGCGCCCAGCAGCGCCTCCCGCAGCGGCGCCAGGTCCGCGGTGTCGGGCAGGGCCTTGAGGGCGGCGTCGATGCGCAGGGCTCGCGGGCTCACACGCTCAGCGGGTCGAGGTGGATCGCTCCGGATGGCGTGCCGTGAGGGCAGGCGCCGTTCCACGCGAGGCATTCACCGAAGCCGTTGCCATTCCTGCATTTCACCGTTGCGGACCATTTCCCCTGGTGGACCTGTCTGCCGGTTTTTGTGACAGGCGGATGCAGGATGCGGCAGGAAGAAGCGATCGCGACCGCGGCTACGGCTGCACGCTGCCCGCCTTCGCGGACACCCCTCCATCACTCCATCACTCCATCACTCCATCACTCCATCACCCCATCACTCCTCCAGAATCCCGTACTCCAGCGCCTTCCGCGACACGGTATTCCGGTGCATGTCCAGGATCTCCCCCGCCCTGCCGAAGTGCCCGTCCACCCGGGCCAGCACCTGCGCGATGTGGAGCGCCTCCACCTGCGCCATCGTCATCTCCACCCGGTAGCCGGGGAGCGTCTCGGCGGGTGCCGCGGCGGCGGCGGGGGCCCGCGCGTCGACCTGCACGTGCTCGGGGAGCAGGACGGGGCCGGCGGCCATCAGCACCGCGCGCTCCATCAGGTTTCGCAGCTCGCGCACGTTCCCCGGCCAGCGATGCGCCTCCAGCCGCTGCAGCGCCTCTTCGGCGACGGACTCCAGCGGCCGCGCGTGCTGGCGGGCGAAGCGGGCGGCGTAGTGCAGCGCCAGCGCGCGCACGTCGCCCGGCCGCTCGCGCAGCGGCGGCAGGTGCAGGCGCACCACGGCCAGCCGGTAGAACAGGTCCTCCCGAAAGTCGCCGGACTCGATGAGCGCCGGCAGGTCGCGGTGGGTGGCCGCCGCCACGCGCACGTCCAGGCGAATCCGCTCCTCGCCGCCCAGCCGCTCGACCTCCCGCTCCTGCAGCGCGCGAAGGATCTTGGCCTGCAGCACCAGGCTCATGTCGCCGATCTCGTCCAGGAACAGCGTGCCGCCGTTGGCGCGCTCGAAGCGCCCCACCTTGCGCGCGACGGCGCCGGTAAACGCGCCGCGCTCGTGGCCGAACAGCTCGCTCTCCAGCAGGTCCTCGGGGATGGCCGCGCAGTTGACGGCGACGAAGGGGCCGGCGGCGCGGGCGCTGGCGGCGTGGAGGGCCCGCGCCACCAGCTCCTTTCCCGTGCCGGACTCGCCGGTGACCAGGACGGTGGCGTCGCTCCCCGCCACGCGGCCCACGGCCTGAAAGACGTCGAGCAGCGCCGCGCTGCTCCCCACCAGCTCGTCCTCTTCCCCGTCCACCCGCGGCAGGGGAACCACGGCGCCCGCGGAGGCCTGCGTGCGGAGCAGCGCTGCCACGCGCGCGGGATCGATGGGGGGCGAGAGGAGCTCGGCCGCGCCCCAGCGCGGCGCGTCCAGCGCCAGCCGCAGCGACGGCGCGCGCGCCACCAGCACCAGGGCTCCCGCGTTGGGCTCGCGGGCGATGCGGCGCACCAGCTCCGGGTCGTCCCGCACCGCCTCGGCGTCCAGGAACGTCGCGCGCCACGGCGATGCCGACAGCGCGGCCAGCCCCGCCGCGAGCGACCGCTCCGCGCGCAGCCGCGCCCCCGCCTGCGCCACGGCCGCGCGCACGGCGTCCTCCACCTCCCCCTGCGTTCCGATCAGCAGGACCGCCGCGTCACCGGCCACCGTGCCTCCCGCGTGCAAAATTCGGCATCCGGATTCCCGCGCCTGCTGCAAATTCCGGCAAGCATCGTTCCCCCGGAACACCATCGAAGGCGAAAGTCAAGCAGCGACG
>DATAAG010000131.1:0-9904 GCA_036260235.1 Longimicrobium sp. | reverse complement strand
CGTTGCGTACCCCCGGCGCGGGAGCCGACGCGTGCATCTTACGCTGCGAAATGGGTCCGGAATAGCCTCGCCCCGGGCGCCCGTGCAACGGTCTATTTCCGAACCTGATATCGACAGCGTAAATCGCACCACGACCGTTTCAACGCCCGGCGAGCGAGGACGCGATCATCGCTCCGCGCCTCCCGCTCTTCCTCCGCGTTCTCCGCGTGAAGTCTTCTTTCCCGGAGTGCACATCGTGAACGGGCGCGCGAACTTCCCCGCCCTCGCCGCGCCCGGGGCGGCGCTGTATCTTCCGCGGCGACCGAGGCCCATCGACCGAACCGACAGAGCGAGACCATGCCCGCGACCGAGTATCTGCAGCGCAACCGTGACAGGCACCTGGACGAGCTGAAGGAGTGGCTCCGCATCCCCAGCGTGAGCGCCAAGAGCGAGCACAAGGCGGACACCGCCCGCGCCGCCGAGTGGCTGGCGGAGCGGATGCGCGAGGCCGGGCTGCAGACGGAGATCGTCGCCACGGCGGGGCACCCGGTGGTCCTGGGCGAGTGGCGCGGCGCGCCGGCGGGAGCGCCCACGCTGCTCATCTACGGCCACTACGACGTGCAGCCGCCGGAGCCGCTGGACGAGTGGAAGAGCGCCCCGTTCGAGCCGGAGGTGCGCGACGGCAACCTGTTCGGCCGCGGCTCCGTGGACGACAAGGGGCAGGTGTACCTGCACGTCAAAGCGGTGCAGGCGCTGCTGGCGGAAGACGGCGCGCTCCCCGCCAACGTGGTCTTCGTCATCGAGGGGGAGGAGGAGGTCGGCTCGCCCAACCTGGCCGCCTTCCTCAAGGACAACGCCGCGCGGCTGGCCTGCGACGCCGTCGTCATCTCCGACACCACCATGTTCGCCCCTGGGCTCCCCTCCATCACCACGGGGCTGCGCGGGATGGCGTACATGGAGATCCGCGTGCAGGGGCCGTCCACGGACCTGCACTCCGGCGCGTACGGCGGCGCCGTCGTCAACCCCGCCAACGCGCTGGCCAGGATCATCTCCCGGCTGCACGACGAGCGGGGCCGCGTGAACATCCCCGGCTTCTACGACCGGGTCCGCGAGCTCACGGCGGAGCAGCGCCAGGCCATCGCCGACCTCCCCTTCGAGGAGGAGCGGCTGCGCAAGGAGGTCGGCGCGCCCAGGCTGGGGGGCGAGGAGGGATACGGGCCGCTGGAGCGCATCTGGGCGCGCCCCACGCTGGACGTGAACGGCCTCCTGTCCGGCTACACCGGCGAGGGCGCCAAGACCGTCCTTCCGGCGCGCGCGATGGCGAAGGTGTCGATGCGCCTGGTCCCCGACCAGGACTACAGGGAGGTGGAGCGGATGTTCATCGACCACGTCCGCTCGCTGGCGCCGGAGGGGGTGACGGTGGAGGTGGAGGGGCTGCACGGGGGGCAGCCGTGGTACGCGGAGGGCGGCGGGCCAGTCTTCGACGCCGCGGCGAAGGCGCTGGAGCAGGCGTGGGGGCGCAAGCCGGTGTTCATCCGCGAGGGCGGCTCCATCCCCATCGTCCAGGCGTTCCAGGAGACGCTGGGCGCGCCGGCGCTGCTCATTGGCTTCGGGCTGCCGGGCGAGAACGCGCACGCGCCCAACGAGTGGATGTCGGTGGAGAACTTCCACCGCGGCGCGGAGTCCATCGCCCTGATGTACGAGGCGCTGCGGTGAGACAGGTGGACAACGAAGCGTCGGTGGAGGCGCAGGCGCGGGCGTTCGTGGAGCGGATGACGGCGCAGATCGCGCCGCTGGAGCACGAGGCGAACGTGGCGGCGTGGGAGGCGGCCACCGGCGCCGGCGACGAGGCCACGGACCGCGCTGCCCGGGCGCGCGCGGCGCTGCGCGGGCTGTTCACCGACGCGGAGGGGGCGCGGCAGGTGCGCGGCTGGCTGGACTCCGGCGCCGTGGGGGATCCCCTGCTCCGCCGCCAGCTGGTGCTGCTGAACGAGGAGTTCATCCGCAACCAGCTGCCGCAGGAGACCATCGACGACCTGGTGAGCCGCCACGCAGACCTGGAGCGCCGCTTCTACGCCTTTCGCGCGGAGCTGGGCGGCGAGCGAGTGAGCAACAACCAGATCATGGACGTGCTGCGCGACGAGCGCGACTCGTCCGCCCGCCGCGCGGCGTGGGAGGCCAGCAAGCAGATCGGCAGCGAGGTGGCGGAGCCGCTGCGCGAGCTGGTGCGGCGGCGCAACGCGGCGGCGCGCACGGCGGGGTTCCGCGACGCCTACGCCATGGACCTGCACCTGCAGGAGATCGACGAGGCGCAGCTCTTCGCCACCCTGGACGCGCTGCGCGACGCCACCGACGCCCCGTACCGCGCCTTCCTGGACGGGCTGGAGCGGGAGATGGCGGCGCGCTTCGGCGTCTCTGCCGACGGGTTGCGCCCCTGGCACTGGGAAGACCCGTTCGCGCAGCAGGCGCCCGCCATGGGCGAGGTGGAGCTGGACGGCTACTTCTCCGCGCACGACCCCGTTCCCCTGGCCGCCGGCTTCTTCGCCGGGATCGGCCTGCCGGTGGAGGGGATCCTGGCGCGCAGCGACCTGTACGAGCGCGAGGGCAAGGACCAGCACGCCTTCTGCCAGGACCTGGACCGCCGGGGGGACGTCCGCATCCTCTGCAACCTGCGCCCGAACGAGAAGTGGACGGCCACGCTGCTCCACGAGCTGGGGCACGCCGTCTACGACCAGGAGCTGCCGCCGTCGCTCCCCTTCCTCCTTCGCCAGCCCGCGCACACGCTCACCACGGAGAGCGTGGCCATGTACTTCGGCCGGCTGACGCGCGATCCGGCGTGGCTGCGGGAGGTGGCGGGCGCTGCGCTCTCCGAGGGCGAGGCGCGGGAGATCCGCGGGCAGTCGCGCGCGGCCATGCTGATCGCCGCGCGGTGGATGCTGGTGATGGTCTACTTCGAGCGCGAGCTGTACCGCGACCCGGACCGGGCGGAGCTGAACCGCGTCTGGTGGGAGCTGGTGAACCGGCTGCAGGGGGTGCGGTACCCGGAGGCGCGACCGGAGGAGACGGAGTGGGCGAGCAAGATCCACCTGTCGCTGAGCCCCGTGTACTACCACAACTACCTGCTGGGGGAGCTGATGGCGTCGCAGGTGTCCGCCGCCGTGCGCCGCGAGACGGGGCTGCCGCCGGAGCGCAGCGTGGCGGGCGAGCCGCGGGTGGGCGCCTTCTTCCGCGAGCGCATCTTCGCCCCCGGCGCCTCGCTCCCCTGGAACGAGCACCTGGCCCACGCCACCGGCGAGCCGCTGAACCCGCGCTGGTTCGTGGAGCAGTACGTGGAGGCGTAGCCGGAAACGCACTCACGCGGAGCAGCAGAGCAGCGGAGGGGCAGAGAAGCAGCGGAGGGGCAGAGAAGCAGAGGAATCATCCGTCCTCTGCTGCTCTGCCCCTCTGCTGCTCTGCGTGAGTGCTGTTCAATCTTTTGCCGACCGGCCGGGGCTAGTCGAAGTACCGCGGGACGTTCCGGACGGTGTTCGTGGTCTCCTCGACGTGGATCATGATGTCGTACTCGTCCACCAGCGGATGGGGCGCGTACACGGAGTTGGGCTGGTTGGCGCGGTAGCCCGCCCCGATCAGGCGGTACAGGCGGGGGCCCAGCAGCCACAGGGCGCCCTCGGGGGCGCCGTCGCGCAGGGGCCGCAGGTCCACGTAGAACCGCTCGTGCCCCAGGAGGTGGAACTGGCCCTCGTAGCTGGCCGCCAGCGCCGGCGGCGCCGTGGCGGGAAGCAGGCCGATCCCCGGCTGCACCGCCAGGAACTTGCCGCGGTGGAAGGAGAAGCCCACCACCACGTACGCGTCGCCGTAGCGCTCGGTCAGGTCCACCCCCATGAACGGCTCCCAGCGCGACACGTGCGCGTTGTGCGCCCACAGCACCACCTTCTCCCCCGGCTCCGCCACCTCGGCCATCCACGCGATGTTCTCGGCCATGTACGCGTCGCGCAGCTGCGTGCCCTGCTGCGGCAGGCTCCCCTTCAGGTCCTCGTTCTGGATCACCACGCGGGCCGCCCGCAGCGCAATCTCGTAGTCCCGGCGCCCGGACTGCGCGGTGAACTCGCCGGCGCGCCGCTCCAGCATGGTGTGCACGGCCACCACGCCCGCGTGGCACTGCTGGCGGACGGACGGCGTGGCCGTGGTGTAGGGAAGCCCCGGCGGGCCCAGGATCCGGTCCTGGTAGTTGCGGTAGCAGAGGTAGTGGGCATCGGCGGAGTCCGCCGCCGGCTGGTTGATCCCCCGCAGGTAGGCGATCACCGTGTCCATGGCCACGCGCGAGTACTGCAGGTCGAAGCCGTAGAAGCTCAGCTTCTTGTCCGCGGGGGCGGTCTGGTTGTACTCGCGCATCCAGACGAGCATGTCCGCCACCTCGCGCGTGTTCCAGGTCCAGAAGTACAGGTTGGTGAGCAGCACCACCGGGTCGCCGGGGCCGCCGTTGATGTAGGCGTTCACCCGGTGGGCCTCGGTGTGCGTGGCCTCGATGCCGAACACCGTGAAGCCCTTCTCCTTCACCAGGTACTCCACCAGCCGGTGCTTCATGGTGAAGAACTCCTTGGTCCCGTGCGTCGCCTCGCCAAGTCCCACGATGCGGGCGTCGCCCACCATCTGGCCGAACCGCGCCAGGTCGTCGTAGCTGCCCCCGGGGTTGGTGGTGGTGAAGGGGACGGCGTTCTGCTGCAGCCAGGTGAGGTCTTCCGTTTCGCTGGGCTCGGTGGTGCCCGCCACCTCGCACCCGGCGAGCGCGAGCGCAAGGACGGGCAGCAGCGTCCGGCTCAGGATGGACGAACGAACGAGAGTTGGCATGGATTGGTTGCGTCGGAGGGATGCAGCTGGACCGGCGAAGTCGCGCCCGCTGCCTGCAACGGCGGTGCCGGGGCGCAAGATGTTTACGGCAAAGGATTTCCGTATTCACGCCCGCGCCCGGTGTCCCCTCCCGGCGACGCCCTGTGACCCGTCCAGGGAGGATTGAGGGGCGTGATCCGGGATCCGGAAAAGACAGGTCCTCACGCAGAGTCAGCAGAGTCAGCAGAGTAGAGTTGTCCCCTGCACAGGTCGAACTCTGCTCACTCTGCTGACTCTGCGTGAGGTATCCTTTTCACGATCCGGCAGGCCGCCGCGGCCTGGTGCAGTGGAAGATGTCGCCGGCGGCGGGGGTGAGGGCCATGCGGACGGCATCGTCAGCGGAGACGAGGTCGGTGACGCGGGTGGTGGCCACCTCGAAGCCGGCCTGGCGCAGGCGGTCCACGTAGTCCGGGCCGTAGCGCCGCACGTGGTCCTCCTGCCCGAACAGGCGCAGGCGCTCGGCGGGGTCCACGACGGTGGGATCCTCGTACGTCGCGTCGGCGGTGATGGGGACCAGGAGGATGGCCCAGCCGCCGCGCCGGAGGACGCGAAAGAACTCCGCCATCGCGCGGCGGTCGTCCGGCACGTGCTCCAGCACGTGGCTGCAGAAGATCACGTCGAACGATTCGTCGGGATGGCGGATGTCGGTGACGTCCATCCGCGCCGCGGCGCGCGGACTGTCCAGGTCCGCGGTCAGGTAGCCGCCGCGCAGGCGCCTGCGCAGCCGGGGCTCCAGGCAGAGCTCCGGGGCCACGTGCAGCACGCGCCTGGGCCGGCCGTCGAACAGGTCCGTGCGCCGCTGAAGGTACAGCCACGCCAGCCGGTGCCGCTCCAGCGCGCCGCAGTGCGGGCACATGGCGTCCGCCCGCGGCGGATTGCCGAACGGCTTGAATCGACTGGACGACTTCTCGCACACCGGGCACCACCGTCCGGTCCCGCGGTACGGCAGCGCCGCGACGAAGTCCTTCGCGCGGCGCAGGGGCGCCTTGACCGGCTCCGGCAGCCGGGAAAGGATGCGCCTCATCGCGGGCCGGCCGCGCGTCCGATCGGCGTTCCCAGGCGGATGGGGTCGCCGGGGTGGATGGCGGGGAGAAGTTCCACGCGGCCGGGCTCGAAGAGGAGGACGACGGTGGAGCCCAGGTGGAAGGTCATGATCTCGTCGCCCCGTCTCACCGGGATCGGCGGATCGTAGGCGCGGGCGGCGGACTGCAGGCCGCGGCGGTTGGTGACCCACGCGCTCCGCCCCGGTAGCGCGTTCCACTCGCGATCGAAGGCGGCGCTGATGCGCCCCACGTTGTACGCGCCCACCGCCACCACGGCCGTGCGCCCCAGCGGCCCCTGGATCCAGCACATCAGCCGCTCGTTGCGCGCGAAGAGAGCGGGAAGGTGCGAGACGGCCGCCGCGTTCACCGGCAGCAGCGCGCCGGGCACGTGCCGCGCCGCGCGGATCTCGCCGTCGACGGGCGCATGGATGCGGTGGTAGTCCTTCGGCGAGAGGTAGAGGGTGATGAAGGCGCCGCCCTCGTAGCGCGCCGCCGCGCCCTCGTCCTCCAGCAGGTGGACGGCGTCGTACAGGCGGCCCTTGGCCTGGATCAGGCGCCCCTCGCGCACCGTCCCCAGCTGCCCGATCGCGCCATCCACCGGCGACGCGACGGCGGACGGGTCCGCCGGCCAGCCGCGCGCCCCCGCGGCCAGCCTGCGGGTGAAGAAGCGGTTCAGGGTGGGATACGCCTCCAGCGGCAGCTCCGCCTCCGCCACGTCCGCCCCGACGGCGCGGGCGAAGGCGCCCAGGACGGGACGGCGCAGCGCGGGCGGGATCGGTACGTCCGCCAGCCGGCCGAAGGCGCGGCTCAGCGCGCCCTGCGGCAGCCGCTTCAGCAGGCTGAGCGTGGCCCGCCAGCGCAGCGAAGGCAGGTCCGGCTCTTCGGAACGATGCATGCTCAGCGGAGGGCTCCCGCGGCCCGTCCGCACACCTGGCCTCCCCCAGTCCGCGCAGGCGGACGTTGCGAAGTTCCAGCGGCGAATTCATTCGCTCCTGGAGGCGGCGCGCAGGAGTGCCGGGTTGGACGCCGCGAAGTTCCAGCGGCGAATTCATTCGCTCCTGGAGGCGGGCTGCACGATCGCCCGACCCGATCCGCGACCGGCATCGATCGCGCGTGATGGCCCGCGGGGCGGCGGACGGAGCGCGCGGGTGTTACATTCCGCGCCGCCCGCGCCGCGGGAAGGCAGATGGATCCG
The DNA here is from genome assembly GCA_036260235.1 of Longimicrobium sp. GTDB lineage: Bacteria > Gemmatimonadota > Gemmatimonadetes > Longimicrobiales > Longimicrobiaceae > Longimicrobium. Next base: position 2,800 of record DATAAG010000131.1, on the reverse strand, counting down.
GATCGCATCATCCCCAGAAGGCGAAAGACAGGCTTGAGCACGACGTCAGAATCCACCGCGCTGCACCTCCCCAGCCGCACGCACGTGCTGCGCAACGGCATGCGCGTGGTGGCGCACGAGGACCGCGGCGCGCCCATCGTCACCGTCCACCTGATGTTCCGCGCCGGCTCGCGCGACGAGGTGCCCGGCCGCACGGGGCTGGCCCACCTGCTGGAGCACCTGATGTTCGAGGGCTCGCAGCACGCGCCCAAGGGGCACTTCGACGACCTGCTGGAGCGGGTGGGCGGCACCAACAACGGCAGCACCTGGCTGGACCGCACCAACTACTACGAGACCGTCCCCTCCACCGCCGTGGAATTGCCGCTCTGGCTGGAGCGCGACCGCATGGCCTTTCAGCTCCCCGCCATCACCGCCGAGGTGCTGGAGGTGCAGCGCGGGGTGGTGATGAACGAGCGGCGGCAGGCGTACGAGAACCGCCCCTACGGCCTGGCCGACGAGCGGCTGCACGAGCTGCTCTTTCCGCCGGACCACCCGTACAGCTGGCCCACCATCGGCTACATGCGCGACCTGGAGGCGATCACGCTGGACGACGCGCGGGGATTCTACTCCACCTACTACACCCCGGGCAACGCGGTCCTCGTCTTCTCCGGCGACGTGGAGGCGGAGCGCGCGTTCGAGCTGGCGGAGCGCTACTTCGGCGACCTGCCGGCCGGCCCCCCGCCGCCCCCCGCCGCCGCCCCCGCGCTCCCGGCCGCCCCGGCGACGCCGCGCGGGACGATGGAGGACGACGTCTCCTTCCCCCGCGTGACGCAGGCGTACGCCGTCCCCGCGTACGGTACGGACGACTGGGTGGCGCTGGACACGCTGGCCTACCTGCTGGCGGACGGCGACAGCTCGCGGCTGCAGCGGGCGCTGGTGCGCGACGGCCGGCTGGCGCAGGACGTGGACACCTACCTCTGGCCCACGGCGCTCTGCGGCCTGTTCGGCATCGTCTCCACCGCGCGGTCGGAGGTCCCGCCGGAGCGGCTGGAGGCGGAGATCCGGCGGGTGCTGGACGACGTGGCGCGGAACGGGGTGACGGAGGACGAGCTGACCGGCGCCGTGCGCCGCGTGCGCCGCGACCACGTCTCGCAGCTGGCGATGGTGGAGGAGCGCGCGGACGCGCTGGCCTACGCCGCCACCGTGCTGGGCGAGGCGGACGCGCTGAACCGGATCTTCGACGCCTACGGCCGCGTCACCGTGGACGACCTGCGGCGGGTGGCGGCGAAGTACCTCACGCCGGAGCGCGCCGCCACGCTGGTCGTGCTGCCGAAGGCGGACTCGGAGGACGAGGAGGAGGTGCGCGATGCCGCCTGAGGCCGCCGTCGCCCTCCTTCCGCTCCCCGCGCCCGGCGCCCCGCCCCGCCCGCGCGTCCCCCGCCCCGAACGGTGGACGATGGCGAACGGGCTGCGCGTGGTCGCCATCCAGAAGCAGGGCCTGCCGCAGGTGGTCCTGCGCCTGGCCATCCCCGCCGGCGGCGCGTCGGACCCGGCGGAGTACCCCGGCGCCGCCTCCCTCGTCGCGCACCTGCTGACGGAGGGGACGCGGTCGATGACGGCCGACGAGCTGAACGCGCGGCTGGACCTGCTGGGCGCGGCCGTCCACGCCAGCGTGGGCCACGACTGGGCGGAGGTGGAGGCGATCCTCCTCACCGAGACGCTGGACGAGGGGATCGCGCTGATGGCGGAGGTCGCCACCCGCCCCTCGTTCCCGGAGCAGGAGACGGAGCGCGTCCGCGCGGAGTCGCTGGACGCCCTCGTCGCGCGGGAGGACGAGCCCGCCAACGTGGCGGACGACCGCGCGGCGCTGGAGGTGTTCGGCCCCAGCCATCCGTACGGCCGCCCCTCCTTCGGCACCGCGAAGGGAATCGCGTCGGTGCCGCGCGAGGCGCTGGCCGCCTTTCACGCGGAGCGCTACCGCCCGCGCGGCGCCTTCCTGGTGGCCGCCGGTGACTTCGACCCCGCCGAGCTGCGGGCGCGGCTGGACCAGGCGTTCGGCGGGTGGACGGGCCAGGCGCCGCGCGTCCCCTTCCCCGCCGGTGCGCCGTCGCCCGCGCGGGCGGGGGAGACGGTGCTGGTGCCGTGGGAGGACGCGGCGCAGTCGGAGATCCGCATCGCCGGGCCCGGGCTGGACCGCCGCTCGCCGGAGTGGATCGCCGGCGGCGTGGCGAACTACATCCTGGGCGGCTCGACGATCACGGGACGGCTCGGCGCCAACCTGCGCGAGGACAAGGGGTGGACGTACGGCGTGCGCTCCCTCTTCCACGCCGGCCAGGCGATCGGGGGATGGGTGGCCGACACCGCCGTGGACGTGGAGGTCACGGCCGACGCCGTGCGCGAGATGCTCGGCGAGATGCGGCGGATGGCGGCGGAGCCGGTGCCGGAGGAGGAGCTGCGCCGCGCGAAGGACGTGATGATCCTCTCCCTCCCGCGAGCCTTCGAGACGCCGGGCGGGATCGCCGGGCGCTTCGTGACGGTGGAGGCGTTCGGCCTGCCCGACGACTGGTGGGAGCGCTACCCCGACATGGTGGAGGCGGTGACGGCGGAGGACGTGCTGCGGATGGCGCGGAAGTGCTTCGATCCGGAGCGGCTGGTGCGGGTGGTGGTGGGGGGCGCCCCGGGGGCCGGGTGACGGGGCCGCCGGGCGCTACACCTCCTTGCCCCCGCGCCAGGCCTCGTCGTCCGGCTCGTGCTGGGCGTCGGGCACCGGCTCCGCGGCCAGCCGGGCGGGCGCGGCCACCCCGTTGCGGGTGACCCCCTC
>DATAAG010000130.1:0-6796 GCA_036260235.1 Longimicrobium sp. | reverse complement strand
TGGCATCGGTAAGGATCGATCGGAGAGCGGACTTTGCGCCTAAAGATTACGCCGGAAATCCCTTTTCTGCCAGCGTCCCCTGTATCAGACCCGCTCCCGCCGATGCCGGCCGCCCGATCCCGGCCCCTGTCGCCGCGGCGCGCTGGAGGGAACGCCCGCCGGGACGTACCTTGCCCGGGAGAGGCCCACGATGCGGGAGACGCCGGATCCACTCCCCCGCTGCACCGCCAATTCGACGCTGATTCTTCCCTTCCTCCCATCGCGAAGCGAGCGCTGGATTTCCGCCGGCGCCGTCCTCCCATTGCTGCTCCCGGTCCTGACCCACGCGCAGCAGGCCCAGGTGCGCCTGGAAAGAGTCCTCTCGCTCGGAGGCGATCACGGCCCCCGCGAGGCCATCTTTGCGGATGTGGCCGACATCGCCACCACGCCGTCGGGCGAGGTTTACGTGCTGGACGTGGGGACAAGGCGGTAAAGGTCTACACTCCGGGCGGCCGTTTCATCCGCCGCTTCGGCAGTGAAGGCGGCGGTCCCGGCGAGTTCCTGATGCCCGTCGCCATTCGCGTGGATTCGCTTGTGCGGGTTTCAGATCTGGCCCAGCGGCGGATGAGCTACTTTGCACTGGATGGCCGGCACCTGCGAACCGCCCGCACCGAGGTACCCGGGGACGTGACGCTCCTGCGCGTCACGCCGTTGCGGAACGACCAGATGATGGCAACCACGACAGCCCGGATTGGCGTGACCACCGGGGGGGGCGGGACGCACCGAGTCCCGATACTCCGCCGTTCTGGTGCTCGGACCTGGAAACAGAGTCGATACACTGGCTCGACAGCGCTCTGGAGCGACCGTCTTTCACCCGCGCGACAGACAGGTGCCCTTCGGCATGTTCGACACGCATGCCGGCGAGGGCGGTGCGGAGGCGGTGCTGGGGGACAGCATTGTCGCGACAGCGAACGGCTATACGGGCGAGGTGAGATGGTACAGGGCAGACCGGCAGGGACTGACTCTGGTGCGGACGCGACAGCTTCCGTCGCGCAGCCGGCCGGTCACCCAAGACGACGTGCGCCGCATGGAACGCGAACTGTACGCCAGGCACCGGGATCTCCCGCGGCGGCTGGTGCTGGAGCCGCCCCCCCGGATCTCCGTGCCCACGCAGGCGCTCTTCGCGCCGGACGGCTCGCTGTGGATCCGCAACACGGCCGGCCGCAACCACGCCCACGTCTGGACGGTGTTCGACGCCGCCGGCGAGATCACGCTGCGGGTGTCCCTTCCCGCCGGGTTCGACCTGCGGCACGTGCGCGGCGACCGCCTGTACGGCGTGACGCGGACGGAGAACGACGCGCCCATGGTGCAGGTCTACCGGCTGCATCGGGGTTGATCCGGGCACCGCCGGCACCCCCTCCGGCGGCCCCCCGGCTCACTCCAGTTCCGCCGCGGTCAACCGGATCCAGCGTACGATCCGCTCGCGCAGCTCGGGAAGCAGGTTCGTCGCATCCACGCGTTCCAGCAGCACGTCCGCGTCGATCAGCCCTTCCGCCAGCAGCACCCGCACGAAGTCGCGATCCTTCTCGCGGAACGCCGCCAGCTTGCTCGCGGCAAGGTCGTGCCCCTCCACGCACCAGCCGATGAAGCTGAGCGTGTTGGCGTTCTGCAGCCGGTACGTCCTGTCCTGCCAGCGGGCCGGGAGAATGGCGCTCTCGATCGGCACGCCGTGGACGTAGAAGTGGTGCGTCTGGTGGAACATCGACAGCTCGCCCAGCGCGCCGTCGATCTGGATCACCCTCTCCGGATGGTTCCTGGGCGCAACGTCCACCTCGATCGAGCGCAGGAGGGCTTCGGGGGCATCCGGATGCTCCCCGAGGATGGCCTGCGAGCCGAAGACCCAGACTTCGGTCTCTTCGGAGACGGTGCAGGCGGCGCGGATCGCGTGCTCAAGCTGGCTGCGGGTCATCCCCGGCTTCCCGGAGCAGACGTTCGCGCTCGGCGGGCGACAGCACGCCGGCGAACGGCAGCGACTGCCGCAGCCGCGTGGCGCGTTCTCCGGGGTCCGCCAGGAAGGCCCGCAGCCGGGCGGGTGTCATCGTATCGAGAATCGATTTCCATTCCTCCATCACCTTTCGCTCGGCAGGCCCCGCTTCGGCAAGCCTTTCCTCGATATGCCTCCGGGCGCGGTCGATCAGGGCAGGCTCGCGCGCGATACGATCGCCGACGGCGCGGGCGAGCGCCAGCGACCGCCGATCCAGGTCGGCGTGCGAGCGCCACGGGCGGCCGGTAGCGCCGGAAGACGCATCGCCGGCGATGAAGTGCTCGGGCGGAAGGCCGAGGAGGGGGCGTGCACCGGCGAGCGCACGCTCGCCGGCCTCGTCCAGCGTGCGCAGGTCCGCTGCCGTCCAGGCGCGCACCTCGATCGTCACGTCGAAGCGGCGCTCCACGTCCGCCAGCGCGTTCCGGAGCTCCCGCGCGGCGCGATCCACCTCCCGCGGTCCCGCCAGCACGTCGATGCGGAGCATCCCCGGTCCGTCCTCCGCCTCCGGCAGCATCATCCATAGCGCAGGGACAGCCAGGCTCAGGCGCTCGGCCGCCTGCCGGACGGCGCGGGCGAGATCGTCGGTCCGCCGGCCCTCGGCGGCGAACAGCTCCCGGAGTGCGTCCGCGAGCGGGTGCGCCTCGCGCAGGCGGACCAGCCGCCGCGCCCCAGCGCCGACATGCTCCACGATCCCCTCCGCGATCAGCAGATCCAGCGCGCGCCGCACTCCGGACGGGTCCAGCTGGGCGCGCCTGGCAGCCTCGGCGCGCGAAAGCGGCTCGCGCGCCGACGCCAGCACGCGCAGCACGCGCACGTTGGCCTCCGTTCCCAGGATCTGGTTCAGCGGAGAGAGCAGGCTGCTCTGCCGCGTTTTGACAGGTCTCATTTGCGCAGGATCAGGGACACACAGCATCCGCTCCGTTCTCAGGATTATAATCCTGATATACAGATTATAATCCTCTTTCGTCATGCGGGCAAGAGTGGAAAGCGGAAAAGGCCGCCCCGCGGAGAACCGCGGGACGGCCGTGTTTTCAGATCCCCCTCGATCTATCCTCAACCCCTCCCCCGCCCCCCGGCCGCGGCGGAGTCCCCCAACTCCGGCCGCGGCCCCCGTGCGCGCGGCCCCCTCAGCTCCGCGCGCGGTAGTTGATGATGGTCTCCCGGCCGTCGGGCAGGCGCACCTGCACCGACACCGCCTGCCCGGGGCGTACCGCGTCCGCCGCGGCGCGCAGGTCGTCCAGCGAGCGCACCTCGCGCCCGTTCACCCGCCGCACCACCATCCCGCGGGCCATGTCCCGCGCCGCCGGCCCGCCCCCGTCCACCTGCGTCACCACCACGCCCTCGGCGCGCTCCATCTCCAGCTCGCGCGCGATCTGGGGCGTCACCTCCTGGGCGCGAAAGCCCAGCCGCCCCGGCTCCGCCGCGGCCACCGGCTCCACCCGCCGCTCCTCCGCCGCGCCGCGCCCCCCGGCCGGCGCGCGGCGGGAGTCCGCCCGGTACTCGGTCAGCGCCAGCTGCACGCGGCGGCGGTCGCCGTAGCGGATGACCTCCAGCGTCACCCGGTCGCCCGGGCGCTTGCGCATGACCGTCTCCATCAGCTCGCCGCTGTCGCGCACCGGGTCGCCGTCGATGGAGACGATCACGTCACCCATCTGCAGCCCGGCCTGCGCGGCGGGACCCCGCGGCGCCGTGTTCACCACCGCGCCGTCCGGCGAGGGGAGGCGGAAGACCTCGGCGTCGGCGGAGGTGGCGTCGCGGATCTCCACCCCGATCATGGGCCGGTGCACGCGGCCGTCGCGCATCAGGTCCTCGGCCACGCGGCGGGCCAGGTTGATGGGCACCGCGAACCCGTACCCCGAGTAGTAGCCCGTGGGCGACGCGATGGCGCTGTTGATCCCCACCACGCGCCCCTGCAGGTCCACCAGCGGGCCGCCGCTGTTGCCGGGGTTGATGGCCGCGTCCGTCTGGATGAAATGCTCCAGCGGCGCGTCCGCCCCGTTGCGGGTGAAGATGCCGATGCTGCGCCCCTTGGCGCTCACGATCCCCGCCGTGGTCGTCTGTCCGAGATCGAGCGGGTACCCCAGCGCCAGCACCCAGTCGCCCACCTCCAGCGCGTCCGCGTCGCCCAGGGGGACGACGGGAAGGTTGCGGGCGTCGATCTTGACCACCGCGATGTCGGTGTTGGGATCGCGGCCCACCACCCGCGCCTCGAACTCGCGCTTGTCGGCCAGCACCACCGTCACCCGGTCCGCGTCCTCCACCACGTGGTTGTTGGTGAGGATGTAGCCGTCCGGGGTAAGGACGAAGCCGGAGCCGCTGCCGGCCCGCGGCATTCCCCCGCCCTGGCCGCGGAACATGTGCTCCCACGGGGTGCCCCGGAGCTCGGGCGGCACCTGCGCCGAGACGCTGCGGGCGTCCTGCGACACCCGCACGTGCACCACGCCGGGAAGGGCGGCGCTGCTGGCGGCGCGGAAGGCGCCGGACAGGTTGTTGGCGCTGGCCACGGCGGCCGCCGGCGCCGCGGACTGGGCGTCCAGGTCCGGGAGCGGATCGCGGGCCACGTCGGCCAGCGTCATGGCCCCGGCGGTGCCCGCCACCAGCACGCCGGGAAGAACGAGCTTGCGCAGCGTTCCGTTCATCGTCAGTTATCCTCGTCTCTCGAAGGGGCACCATGCTCTTGCCGCGGACCGGTACACAATCCGCACAAACGCCGTTCCGGCAAGGGATTAGCGGACGATTAGGGACCGCTTAACCGATCTTAATCCGGGGCACCGATGCGCATTCTGGTCGTAGAAGACAACCCGAGGATCGCCGGATTCCTGCAAAAGGGGCTGCGCGAGGAGGGGTACGTGGTGGAGGTGGCGGCGGACGGCGACAGCGCGTTCGAGAAGGCCACCACCCAGGGGTTCGACGCGGCGGTGGTGGACGTGATGATCCCCGGCCGCAGCGGGGTGCAGCTCGTCCGCGACCTGCGCGAGCGCGAGGTGCGGCTCCCCGTCCTTCTCCTCACCGCCCGCGACCGCACGGAGGACAAGGTGGAGGGGCTGGACGCCGGCGCGGACGACTACCTGACCAAGCCGTTCGAGTTCAGCGAGCTCACCGCCCGCCTGCGCGCCCTGCTGCGCCGCCTGGGAAGCCCGGGGGCCGCGGCCACGCTCAAGGCGGCGGACGTGGAGATGGACCCCGCCACCCGCGAGGTGCGGCGCGGCGGGCAGCCGGTGGACCTTACGCCCCGCGAGTACGCGCTGCTGGAGTACCTGCTGCGCAACGCGGGGCGCCCCCTGTCGCGCGCCGCCATCATGGAGCACGTGTGGGGGATTCGCTTCGATCCGGGGACCAACATCGTGGACGTGTGCATCAACTCCCTGCGCACCAAGCTGGACGACCGCGAGCGCGGCCTCATCCAGACGGTGCGCGGCGTGGGGTACGCCGTGAAGCCGCCGGCGGCGGAGCCGGAGGAATGAGCTTTCGCCGGCCCAGCCTGCGGCGCGAGATCGTCCTGGGATACTCGCTGATCCTGCTGGTGGCGCTCTCGCTCTTCGCGGGGGCCACCTACGCCATCCTGCGCCGCTCGCTGGCCAACGCCGCCACCCAGTCGCTGCGCCAGACGGCCGCCGCCGCCGAGCGCATCATGATCCCCCGCGGCATCCCACGCCTGGACGTGACCGAGGAGCTGCTCCCCCCGCACGAGGAGGCGGTGGAGGTGCTGCGACGCCGCGTGCGCCTGGCCACGGGCGACGCGGTGGACATCGTGGTGGCGCGCACGGGCGACGTGGAGCAGCACGCGCTGCGCTCGTTCGCCCTGATCGCGCTGATGCTGATCCCGGTGACGGCGCTGCTGGCGGCGGTGGCGGGGCGGTCCATGGCGGACCGCATCCTCCAGCCGCTCAACCGCCTGGTGACGGCGTCGCGGGAGATCGGGATCGGCGCGCTGTCGCGGCGCGTGGACGAGCCGGAGCACCCGGTGGAGCTGCGCGAGCTGGCGCAGGCGTACAACGGGATGCTGGCGCGGCTGGAGCGCGCCGTCGTCGCGCTGCGCAGCTTCACGGCCGACGCCAGCCACGAGCTGCGCACGCCGCTGACGGCCATCCGCGGCACGGCGGAGGTGGCGCTGGCCCGCGACCGCAGCGCCGAAGAGCTGCGGGGAACGCTGGAGGAGGTGCTGGACGAGACCGGATCCATGCTGCACCTGGTGGAGGACCTGCTGGTGCTGGCCCGCGGCGACCAGGCGCAGGCCCAGCCGATGGGGCCGGTGGACCTGGCGGCGGTGCTGCGCGACGTGCAGGACGTGGGCGAGGCGCTGGCCACGGGAAAGCCGGTGGAGGTGCGGCTGGAGGCGCCCGAGTCGCTCCCCGTGACGGGCGACGCGGGGGCGCTGCGGCGGCTGTTCCTGAACCTGGTCTCCAACGCGGTCAAGTTCACGCCGCGGGGGACGGTGACCCTCACCGCGCGCGCGCTGCCGCCGCCCGACGCGGCCGCGGCGGCGGACGGGGCGCGGGTGGCGGAGGGAGGCGGAAGCGTGGAGGTGCAGGTGGCGGATACGGGGATCGGCATCGATCCGGAGGCGCTGCCGCGCGTGTTCGACCGCTTCTACCGCGCGGACGCGGCGCGCGGCGCGGGGGGCACCGGGCTGGGGCTCGCCATCGCGCGGATGGTGGCGGAGCGGCACGGGGGGACGATCTCGGTCGAGAGCACGCCGGGGGTGGGGAGCGTGTTCACGGTGCGGCTGCCGGCGGGGGTGAGTGATGGAGTGTTGGAGTGATGGAGTGATGG
>DATAAG010000129.1:0-6211 GCA_036260235.1 Longimicrobium sp. | reverse complement strand
CCATCACTCCATCACTCCATCACTCCATCACGCACTCCCCACCGCCGCCCCCACCAGCGCCTCCAGTTCCTCCGCCCGGTGCTCGGCGGTGTGCTCGGCCAGGATGCGCTCGCGCGCGGCCAGGCCGATGGCGCGGCGGTCGTCGTCGCGCGTGGTGCGGAGGATCTCGATCACCTCCTCCGTGCTCTCCGGCAGCAGGATCTCCTGGCCGGGAGTGAAGAAGTGGTCGATCCCCGGCCAGCGGTCGCTGATCATCGCGGCGCCGCAGGCGGCGGCCTCGAACAGGCGCACGCTGGGCGACCATCCCGCCTGCACCATGTCCGCGCGGGTGGCGTTCAGTTGCCAGCGTGCGCTGCTGTAGAACGTCGCGTGCAGCGAGGGCGGCAGGTGCGGGTTGTGGAGCACGTTCGCCGGCCAGCGGAGGTCGTCCGGGTACTGCGGGCCGGCGACGTAGAACCTGCGCTCCGGCATCCGCCGCGCCGGCTCCACGAGGAACCGCTCCAGCACCGGCTGCCGGTCCGGCGCGTAGGTCCCCATGTACGCCAGGTCGCTCACCAGCAGCGGGTCGATCTCCGTGGGATGGTAGCGGTCCGTATCCACCGAGCAGTAGAGCGGACGCGCGTCCCGGGCGCCCAGCTCGCCCTCCAGCACCTCGTGCAGGAAGGGCCCGCCGGTGAACGACAGGTAGCGGGTGAAGAGCGGCACCTGGTCGCGCCGCAGGTACTCCGCGCCGCCGTTCCGCAGCGCCGCCACGGTGACCGGGGTGTCGATGTCGTAGAAGAAGAGCGGGTCCACGCCGGCCTCCGCCAGGGCGTCGATCACCCGCGGCCCCTCCTTGACGTACGAGCCGACGAGCGTGGCGTCCGCATCCTTCGCCTCCGCCAAGGCGCGGGGGGCGACGCGGTCCCACTCGCCGTACAGCCTGAGCGTGACGTACGGCGGCCTGGCCAGGTCGCGGTTGCCGGCGTACCAGGGCGCGTTCCACTCGTAGAACACGATCTCGTGCCCCCGCGCGGCAAAGGCGCGCAGCAGGGCACGGTAGGTGGTCGCGTGCCCGTTCCCCCAGCTGCTGGAGATCGACAGGCCGAAGACGACGAGCTTCATGCGGCCTCCACGGGCGCGGCGCGCAGGATGGCGTCCATCTGCCGGGCGCGCCGGGCGTAGGTGTGGTCCGCCAGCGCCCGCCGCCGCGCCGCCTGGCCGATGCGCCGCGCGCGATCGTCGTCCACCGAGCGGACCAGCCGCGCCACCTCCTCGCCGGATGCCGCGACCAGGATCTCCTCGCCGGGGGCGAAGAAGTCCTCGATCCCCTGCCACGCGTCCGTCACCTGGCAGCTGGCCGCGCCGGCCGCCTCGAACATGCGGGTGGCCGGGCTCCACCCGTTCTGCACCATGCTCTCCCGGTGGACGTTGAGCACCAGCCGCGCGCTCGCGTTCACCTGGTTGTGCTTCGACGTCGGCACGTGGCCGAGGTACGTGACGTTGGCGGGAATGTCCGTCTTCCATCCCCACCCCTCCCCGCCCAGGAGGAAGCGGTGCTCCGGGCAGAGCGCGGCGGCGCGGAAGAAGAACTCCTCCACGCGCGCCTCGCGGTCGGGCAGGCGGTTGCCCATGAAGAGGAGGTCGTACTCCACCGCGACGCCTTCCACCGGCCGGTGCTCGTCGGGATCCAGCCCGTTGTAGATGGGCGTGCACCCCTTCGCCCCCCAGCGCTCGTACTCCGCGCAGACCGGCGGACCGCCGCCGTAGGTCAGGACGTGGTCGTAGCGGGGGATGTGCAGCCGGAACGGGTCCGACGGGTCCGCGGCGATGCGGCCGAGGGTCGCGGGGGCGTCCACGTCCAGGAACGCCGTCATCGCGCGGCCGCCGGAGCGCTCCGCGACCGCCTCCTCCAGCTCCGCGTCCCACACGCCCACGCCGCTGCACTTGATCACCCAGTCGCTTTCCGCGAACGCCCGCTCCACCAGCGCGTCCCGCTCCGCCTCCGTCGTGTAGACGATGGCGCGGGCGTAGTCCGGGTCTTCCGCCAGGTCGCGGTTCTTCTGCCGGTCGTAGGCGTCCGGCTCGCAGAAGGTGATGGTGTGGCCAAGCCCGTGCAGGGCGCGGATGAGCCCGCGGTAGTAGGTGGCCGCGCCGTTCCAGTACGACGAGACGAGCGACGAGCCGAAGAACGTCAGGTGCATGCCGCCTCCGAAGCCAGTGGATTCGTCTGCTGTTGCAGGCTATTCCCTGTTCCCTGTTCCCTGTTCCCTGTTCCCTGCCGTTCCCGCCGCGCCCACAGCCCCGATCTCCTCCACGATCCCGAGCAGCTGCTCCGCCCGCGCGTCGTCGTCCGTGGCGAAGCGGTGCAGCGCCTCCCACATCCCCTGGGGCGAGTCGACCGACACGTAGTCGCCGGGGCGAAAGAGGTGCTCCGAGTCCAGCCACGGCGCGCTGACCAGCGGAATGCCGCACGCCAGCGCCTCGAAGACGCGGATGGTGGGGATGCCGCGCAGCGCCTGCACGTACGCGCGCCGCGGCACGTGCAGCGTCACGCGGCTCCGCGCGAACGCGGCGGGGACGTGTACGGAGGGCGCCCAGCCGCGGAACTCCACCCCGGCCTCCGCCAGCTCCGCCAGCGCGTAGTCGGGATAGCGTACGCCGTGGGCCACGAAGCGCAGCCCGGGAAAGCGCCGCGCGGCGCCCAGCCAGTAGTCGCGCAGCTCCTGCGTGCGCTCCTCGTCGCCCCAGTTGCCGATCCAGACCACGTCCGTCGTCTTCGGCAGGTCCAGGGGCCGGAAGCGCTCCACGTCCGCGGCCTCGTGGAAGGTCCACGCGCGCTCCACGCCGAAGCGCTCGCGGTACACGTCGCGCAGCACGTCGCCGAAGGCCAGCACGCCGTCGTACGCGGCCAGGTCGAAGCGGGCGATGGCCTCGGGCTGGCTCCACGGGCGGTGGTGCGTGTCGTGGAAGAGCGGAATGCCGCCCGCGGCGCGCACCAGCGGCGGGAGGGCGTTCACCACGTGCGGATCGTTCCACTCGTGCACCAGCACCACGTCCGCGCCGGCCACCGCCTGCGCCAGCTTGTCCGCCAGCGCCGGCGACCGCGGGTCGTAGCTGCGGACGTCGATCTCCGGGTACGCGCGGGCGAAGTCGACGACGGGCCCCACGCCGTGGTCGCGCAGCAGGTTCTCCACGGACCAGGCGCCGCGCGGCTCGTAGCTCACCACCTGGTGCCCCATCCGCACCAGCGCGCTCATCAGCCCGCGCAGGAAGTGCGCGTTGCCGTGGTTCCAGTCGGAGACGGCGCTGTGGACGAAGAAGGCGAACCTCATCGCCCGCCTCCTTCGTCCGCGAGGTCCGGGAGCGGAATCCGGTGGCTCGTCGAAACGCATGCTGCCGCGCGCACGCCCCCTCCCGCTCGTCGCCTCGCGACCTCCCCCAAAAAGCCCTGGGGGAGGCTGAACAGCCGGCGCTCCAGGAACGAACGGCGCATCCGCCGGAAGGATTGCGCGCAGCCCGCTTCCGAGGCGGGCGCGAAGTCCGCGTTCAGGAGCACGGATGGCGCGCGGCCCGCCACCAGGAGCGAATGAATTCGCCGCTGGAAAGGCGCCAAGTCCGCCTGCGCGGACTGCACGGGTGAGCTCGTCGCGCGCTGCGGGCTCCCAGGCAGGGCGAGGAGGTTCCCCGGTCGGCGCACACCGGCGGGTTCGCGCGGCGCCTCCCTCGGAATGACAGGTCTGGTGGAGGGCACGGGCGTCCCGACGATCCGTCCCGCGGGAAGCCCCGCGGGGTTTGCGGGGCTTCCCGCAGTGGTAGCCGCGGCTTTAGCCGCCCGTCCCGATGCCGGGGCGAGCACGGTCTCCCCGTCACCATCACGTCGCTCCCGCGGGGGGACGGCACGCCGGCCTGCGGAAGCGGACGTCATCACGCGACGGCCTCCGTGCGGCGGGGGACGCGGACGTGGGTGCGGATCATCTGCTGGTAGAGGTCGATGTACTCGGATGCCATGCGCCTGGCCGTGTACCGGCGCGCGGCGCGGGTGCGGGCGGCGCGGGCCAGCCGCTCCCGGCGCGCGCCGTCGTTCGTCAACCGGCGGATGGCCTGCGCCAGGGCAAGGGCGTCGCCGCTGGGAAAGAACTCCGCGCAGCCGTCCCACAGCTCCCGGAAGGTGCCGATGTCGCTCAGCACCAGCGCGCAGCCGTGCAGCGCCGCCTCCAGCGGCGCCAGGCCGAACGGCTCGTAGCGGCTGGGCGCGACGTAGACGGAGGCGCGGCGCATCCACCCGTCCACCTGCGCCCGCTCCACCCGCCCGTGCGCGGTCACGTTGCGCACCCCGAACACCTCCCCGTGCGGCGCCACCGTCTCGCCGATCACGTGGATCTCCGGCGCCTCGTCCCGCAGCAGCCGGGCGGCCTCGTCCAGCAGGTCCACGCCCTTGCCGCGGTCCCACAGCCGCCCCACGCTCAGCACCAGGCCGGGCTCGCGCGGCTGCGGCGGGTCGTCGCCGAAGTGGATGCCGTTGTGGATGACGCGCGTGGGCTCCATCCCGTAGTAGCGCCGGACGAGCGCGGCCTGGTACGCGGTGGGGGTGACGACGGCGTCGGCCGCGCGCAGGCCGGCGCGCAGCCAGCGGCCGTACTCGCCCCACTCCTCCGCGGGTGCCTCGCGGCCGTGGACGTGCGGCCACCACGAGAGGACGTCGCTGTGCACCGCCACCAGCACCGGCGCGGGAAAGTCCTGCACCGCGTAGGCGATCTGGTTCAGGTGGATCAGGTCGGCGCTCCACACCTCCGCCAGGCCCCGCAGCCACTCGCCCGCGGCCTGCACGTCGGCCGCGCACTCCTGCATCCACTCCAGGCGGTACGCGCGCCAGACCACCTGCACGCCGGGAGGGAGCGCCGCCAGCCGCTCGTCGCGCGGCTCGCCGAGGACGGCGCACAGCACCTCGTGCCCCGCCGCGTCCAGCTCGCGGGCCAGCGTGACGGTGTGGTCCCACACCCCGCCGACGGTGTCCGTGGTGAGCAGGATCTTCATCGGCCGTAGATGCGGTCCAGGACGGCGGCCACCTCCACCAGCCGCCCGGCGGAGGGATCGAAGCAGGCGCCTTCACCGAGCCGGCGCGCCCAGTCCACCGCCGCGCGCCCGCCCCACTGGTCCGGCGGCGTGGCCAGCGTCTCGCGCGAGGTGCCGTGATAGGCCTCCGCGGTGAAGTCGTAGAACGAGCCGTCCACGTTCCTGAGCGCCGCGCCCCCGCCGGTGCCGTAGAAGGCGGCGCCGATGACGGCGTCCTGCCCGGCGGAGACCTTCCACGAGCACGCCAGGCTCACCGCCGTCCCATCGGCGAGATCGACGCGGGCCGTCGCGTAGTCCTCGCACCGGTCCGGGCTCGGTCCCAGCGGCTCGCCGCCGGCGAACAGGCGCGAGGTGACGTCCCGGACCGCGGGAAAGTCCAGCGCCCAGAGCGCGAGATCGACGAGGTGGACGCCCAGGTCCATCACGCACCCGCCGCCGGAGAGCGCGGGATCGTAGAACCACGGCTTGTCCGGCCCGTACGCGTTGTGGAAAACGAGATCGACCGCGTACACCCTCCCCAGCTCTCCCCCGGCGATGCGCTCGCGGATGGCGCGCATCCCCTCCGTGAAGCGGTAGGAGAGGTCGACGGCGAGCAGGCGGTCGGCGGCGCGGGCGGCATCCACCACGCGCCGCACCTCGTCCACGGTGCGGCCCAGCGGCTTCTGGCAGAAGACGGCGGCGCCGGCCTCCAGCGCGCGGATGGACTGCTCCGCGTGCATGGCGCTGGGCGTGGCGATGACGATGCCGTCCAGCCCCATCTCCAGCAGCGCGTCCAGCCCGTCCGCCACCTCCGCGTCCGGCGCCGTCTCCCGCGCCGCGCCGACCATCTCCGCCGACGTGTCCGCCACCGCCGCGACGCGCCCGAAGCCCGACGTCGCGATCGCCTCCATGCGGTGCCGGCCGATCCAGCCGACGCCCAGGAAGCCGAGGGACGGCAGCGAGGAGAGTGCGTGAGTGCGTGAGTGCGTGAGTGCGTGAGTGGACTCCGCCCCGGGGGATTGCGTGTCTGGCTGGATCAGGACGTCGGTCACGGCTTCCTCTGGAAATAGACGTAGCTTCTACAATGCTGGGCGCGCTGCGCCCGCGGAGGCCCCCTCCCCCGCTCGTTCGTCGCGGAGAGGGGGAGAGGCTCCGAAAGGCCCAGGCTCGTCGACGT
>DATAAG010000128.1:0-1746 GCA_036260235.1 Longimicrobium sp. | reverse complement strand
GGCTCCCGGAGGGGCGAAGACGGCGGGGGATGCTCCCCCGCCCGGACCCTGGAGAGCACGCATCCCGATGACGCGACGCACACCCGCCGCTTTCACCGCCGCGCTGGCACTCGCTGCCTGCGCGGCGGCCGTTTCTGCCCCCGCGCCCGCCGCGGCGCAGGGCGCCCCCGCCGCCGGCCTGTCGCTGGAGCAGGCGGCCGCCACCATCACCCCGCAGGACCTGCACGCCCGCATCGAGTTCCTGGCCAGCGACCTGATGCGCGGCCGCGACACCCCCAGCCCGGAGCTGGAGATCGCCGCCGGGTACCTGGTGAACCAGTACCGGCTGATGGGCTACGCCCCCGGCGGCGAGGACGCGACCTTCCTGCAGTGGTGGCCGTTCCCGCTGCGCCGCCTGAACGCGGCGGCCGCCAGCTTCGACGTCGCCGGCGCGGGCGGCACCACGCGCCTGGCGCTGGGGCGCGACTTCTTCAGCGCCGGGGGCACGGCGAGCCCGGTCACCGGCTCCGGGCTGGTCTGGGCCGGGAGCGCTGCGGAGGGGGTGCTGGCGGAGGGGAGCCTGCGCGACCGGGTGGTGGTGGTGGCGCTGCCGGGGCGCTACACCCGCGACTGGCGGCTGGAGCGCAACCGCCAGCGGGTGGCGGCGCAGCGTGCCGGGGCGGCGGCGGTGGTGTACGTGCTGGACCCGGTGTGGACCGCGGACAGCATCGCGAAGTACGGGCAGATGGCGCAGGCGCCCAGTCGCGGCATGTCCACCACTCCGGCGTATCCCCAGCTCTTCGTCTCACAGGAGGCGGCGCGGCGGCTGTTCCAGGCCGGGGGCGTGTCGCTGGAGCAGCAGTGGGGCGGGGCGGCGGCGGTGACCCGGCCGGCGCCGCTGGCGGGCGCCACCGCGTCGTTCTCGCTGCCGGTGGAGATGCTGGACCAGGCGCGGGCGCCCAACGTGGCGGCCGTCCTTCCCGGCAGCGACCCGGCGCTGCGCGACGAGTACGTGGTGGTGTCCGCCCACTTCGACCACGTGGGCGTGGGCGCGCCGGTGAACGGCGACAGCATCTACAACGGCGCGGACGACGACGCCAGCGGCACCTCGGGGCTGCTGGAGGTGGCGCAGGCGTTCGCGCAGCTGGGGGTGCGGCCGCGGCGCAGCGTCCTCTTCCTGCACGTGAGCGGCGAGGAGAAGGGGCTGGCGGGCTCCGAGTGGTACTCCGACCACCCCACGGTGCCGCTGGGGCAGATCGTGGCCAACGTGAACGTGGACATGATCGGCCGCAACGCGCCGGACTCGGTGGTGGTGATCGGCAAGGACTACAGCACGCTGGGCGACCTGGCCAACCGGCTGGACGAGGCGCACCCGGAGCTGAACCTTACGCTGGCGGACGACATCTGGCCACAGGAGCGCTTCTTCTTCCGCTCCGACCACTTCAACTTCGCGCGCAAGGAGATCCCGGCGATCTTCTTCTTCAGCGGGGTGCACGAGGACTACCACCGCCCTTCGGACGAGGTGGAGAAGATCGACCTGGACAAGGCGACGCGCATCTCGCGGATGGTCTTCTACCTCGTCTACGAGATCGCCAACGACCCGCAGCGCCCGCGGTGGGATCCGGAGGGGCTGGCGGAGGTGCGGCGGATGGTGCGGTAATCTGGTGATGGAGTGATGGAGTGATGGAGTGATGGAGTGATGGAGTGATGGAGTGATGGAGTGATTGAGTGATGGAGTGATGGAGTGATGGAGTGATGGAGTGATGG
>DATAAG010000127.1:0-6946 GCA_036260235.1 Longimicrobium sp. | reverse complement strand
CCATCACTCCATCACTCCATCACTCCATCACTCCATCACTCCACCACCCACTCCATCCCTTTACCGCCAGCCGCATTACGCCCACACCCCGCACGGCGGTTCCTTGTACGCACTTAGCACATCCACTATCTTTTCCCGATTCCCCCGCAGCCGGCCGCGCACGCGCAGTCGGTGCACGGCCGCTCGTCCCGTGCCCGTTTCATGGCAAGCCCAGCCAAGCTGAAAGACCAGGCCCGCGCCGCGGAAAACCGCGGGCAGTGGACCGAGGCCGTCATCCTTTACCGGGAGCTCCTGGAGGAGAACCCCGGCGAGGAGGTAGACATCGCCCTGTGGAACCGGGTGGGCGACCTGCACCTGCGCCTGAACGAGACGGAGCGGGCGGTAGAGGCGTACGAGCGCGCGGTGAACGCGTACGCCGAGAGCGGGCTGTACAACAACGCCATCGCGCTCTGCCGCAAGATCCTGCGGCTGGTGCCGGGGCGGGGCGCCGTCTACCTGAAGCTGGGCCAGATCAGCGCCGCCGCCGGCTTCCTGGCGGATGCGCGGCAGAACTTCCTGGAGTACGCCCAGCGGATGAAGCGGGCGGGGAACGTGGATGCCTCGTTCGAGGCGCTGCGGGAGTTCGCCGACCTGTCGCCGGAAGACACCGACGTCCGCAAGCTGCTGGCGGACCAGCTGCTGGCGCAGGGGCGCAGGGACCAGGCGGTGGAGCAGCTGCGCGTCCTGCTGGGCGCGCACCTGCAGCGCGGCGACCAGGCCGCCGCCGATGCCGTGCGCGAGCAGATCCACGCCGTGGCGCCGGGGGCGGACGACTCCCCGATCAACCGCAGCCGCAGGACCGCGCAGGACGACTTCAGCGCCGCCCTGCACGACGGCGAGTTCCACGCCGCCGCCCCGCCCGCCCCCGCCGGGCTGGACGTGGGGCCGACGGTCGAGCCGCAGGACGTGCAGGTGGCGCCGCTCCCCGGGCTGGAGACCACCTCGCTGGACGACGGCGGCGGCGTGGCCCCGCTGGCCGGGCTGGAGTCCACCTCCCTCGTGGAGGAGGCGCCCCCCGCCCGCGGCACGAAGACGCCCCCCGCCGCCCCGGCGCCGGAGCCGCTGGGCGCGGGCGCGGACGAGCACGAGCCGCTGGACCACCTGCTGGACGGCGCGGACGGGGACGACGCGGAGGGCGGCGACCTGCCGCTGCTGGTGGACGCCGACGAGTTCGCGGACGACGACACGGAGGACGCGGGCGACCTGCCGCTCATCGGCTTCGACGACGAGCCGGTGCGCCCCGCGCCCGCCGCCCGGGGCCGCCGCCGCGCGCCGGAGCCGGTTTTCGAGGCCGCGCCGGACCGCTTGGAGGAGCTGCGCTCGCACGTGGCGGCGGTCCCGGAGGACGGGGCGTCGCGCGAGGAGCTGATCCGCGAGCTGCGCGCCCGCGGGCTGGGGCACGAGGTACCCGACGTGCTGGAGGCGGCGCACCGCTCGCTGGCGGCGAAGGGGATGTACTTCGAGGCGGTGGCGCCCATCACCGCGCTCATCGGCCTGCGCCCGGACGACGGGATCCTGCTGCAGAAGCGGGTGGAGTACGCCTTCCGCAGCGGCCGGCCGGAGCCGCAGGTGGAGGCGTACCTGGACCTGGGCCGCCACCTGGCGCGGCACGGGCAGGAGGGGAAGGCCGCCGCCGTCTTCAAGCGCGTGCTGGAGCTGGACCCGCACAACGTGGAGGGGCGCGCCGCCGCCGCGCAGGTCGCCCCCGTCCTGCGCACCGCGGCTCCCGCTCCCGCACCCGCTCCCGCTCCCGCTCCCGCGCCAGCCCAGGCGCCCGCCGCCGCCGCCGCGCCCGCGCAGCCGCAGCCCCCGGCGGGCGACTACGTGGACCTGGGCGCGCTGATCCTGGACGACGGGCAGGAGGGCGAGCCCACCACGCGCTTCGTGGTGGAGGAGAAGGAGCCCAGCGGCGACGAGGACCGGGACTTCGCGGAGATGCTGGCCCACTTTCGCCAGAAGGTGGCGGAGAACATCGACGTGCAGGACAACGCCAGCCACTACGACCTTGGCGTGGCGTTCATGGAGATGGGGCTGGTGGACGAGGCCATCGCGCAGTTCCAGGTGGCGCTGCGCGGCGGGGCCAACCCGCTGGCCACGCTGGAGCTGCTGGGCCAGTGCTTCGTGGAGAAGGGGCAGTACCCCGTCGCCGGCCGCGTGCTGGACCGCGCGCTCAAGCTCCCCGGCGTGCAGGACGGCGACCTGGTGGGCGTGCTCTACCTGCTGGGCCGCGTGGCGGAGGGAACGGATCAGCCCGAGACCGCGAGGGAGTTCTACGAGCGCGTGGTGTCCGTGGACATCCGCTTCCGCGACACGGCGCAGCGGCTGGAGAGGCTGAGGCGGTGACGGGTGAACGGGTGACGCGGGTCGGTTCTCACTGCGTCCGCGGGGGGCCCTCTCCCCCGCCCAGCCTTTCGCTCGTTCCTCGCGACGGCGGGCGACCCCTCCCCCAACCCCGGGGGAGGGGTGTTTTACGCAGCGTTTGCATGTGAGATAAGAGTGGCCGCGTCCGCTGGCGCCTTCCCCGAGGGTCGACCACCGAGTCTGGGGAGGGGAAGAACGGCACGGCGGCAGGGCGCGATCGCAGTTCAACCTCCCCAGGTCTTTGGGGGGAGGTGGGCGAGTGGTGCTTGCCCGGAGGGGGCGTGCCCCCTCGCGCGAATCCATCCTGTGCGCGCTCGGCAGGCCGTCACCCCCTCGCCCTCTCACCCGTCCACCTTTTGACACGCGCCGCGCCGCAGCGTAGAATCCCGCGATTCCCACAGCCCAGGCACCCGAGCCCCAGCGCATGACCGTCCGCACCGCCGTACCGCATCTCGACGACATCCAGGCCCCCATCCGGGAGCGCCTCGACACCGTCGTGGACGAGATCCGGCGCATCGTGGTCTCGGACTTCGCGCCGGTGGAGACGGTCAACGAGTACCTGATGAAGATCCGGGGCAAGCTCTTTCGCCCCGGGCTGGTGCTGCTGTGCGACGAGCTGGAGGGCCGCCCCACCCCGCAGGCGGAGACGCTGGCCGCCATCATCGAGCTCGTCCACCTGGCCACGCTGGTCCACGACGACGCGGTGGACCACTCGGTGCTGCGGCGGGGAATGCCCACGGTGAACGCGCTGTGGAGCCACCAGGTCGCCATCATCATGGGCGACTACCTTTACACGCGCTCGCTGATGGAGATCACCCGGCTGGGCCGCATCGAGCCCATCCAGGTGCTGGCGCACGCCGCCAACGACATGACGGTGGGCGAGATGCGCCAGCTTTCGTCGCACGACGCGCTGGATTTTTCGGAAGACGACTACGACCGGCTGATCGACAGCAAGACGGCGTCGCTGATGGCGGCGGCGTGCGAGCTGGGCGCCCTTACCGGCGCGCCGCGGTTCCGGGCGCAGATCAAGCGGTTCGGCCGGCAGCTGGGTCTGGCGTTCCAGATTGCCGACGACCTGCTGGACTACACCGCCGACAGCGCCGTCACCGGCAAGCCCACCGGGCTGGACCTGCGCGAGCACAAGGTGACGCTCCCGCTGATCGCGGTGCTGCCGCGGCTGTCGCAGGCGGAGCGGGCGCGCGTGGACGCGCTCTTCGCCGCCCCGGAGCCGGACGACGACGCGATCGCGGGGGTGGTGGAGGTGGTGCGGGCGCGCGGCGGGCTGGAGTACGCGCGCGAGCGGGCGCTGGAGTGCGCGGGCCGCGCCGCCGACGCGCTGGACGGGCTGCCGGAGGGTCCCGCGCTGGACGCCCTGCGCGACAGCATCGTCTACGCGGTGGAGCGGCAGCGCTGATGCGGGCGGTGCGGCACCCGTCTTGCCTGCGGGCTGGGCGAACGCCGGACGACCACAAGCTGAACGGGCTGGGGAGGTGAGATGAGCGTAGGCGGACGCCGGCGCGCGGGCCGGGTGCTCGTGGTGGTGCTGATCGGGCTGCTGCTGGGGGCGCTGCTGTCGGAGCTGGCCATGCGGTTCATGCCGGACAGCACGGCGCGCACCTTCTTCACGACCTCCGTGGCCGCGGCGTTCGGCCCGCTGGTCATCGACCTGGTGGCGGTGGGCTTCACCATCGGCCCGCTGGTGCTGCGGCTGGACTTCCTGAGCGTGCTGGGCGTGCTGGTCGTCGCCCTGGCCGTGCGCACCTGGCTGTAGCGCACCGCATCGCCATCGATCCAAAAGCCCTCTCCCACCGTGCGTGGGGGAGGGCTTCGTCATCGCCCCAAGGAAAAGAACTGATCAGCAGAGCAGCAGAGCAGCAGAGGGAAGAGAAACAGAGAAGGTGGGTGCCGGTCCTCTGCTGCTCTGCTGCTCTGCGTGACATGCTTCTCCTCTGCGACGCGAGAAGCCCCGCCTCCCGGAAGGGAAGCGGGGCGTTCGTTCATCGGCGGATCCGCGAGGATCAGCTCGCGCGAGAGGCGGCGGCCAGGGCCTGCAGGCGGGCGCGGTTGTCCCTGATCTTCGCGTCCGCACGCACGTTGGCCAGCCACTGGCCGAACAGGTCCTGCTGCAGCTGCCGCATGGCCTCCTGGCGCAGCGAGACCTTCTGCTGCTCGAAGAGGCGCCGGTCCGCGGGCGTGCGGGCCACGGGGCGGACGAGGAACACGCCCGCCGGGGTCACCGCCACCGGGCCCACCTGGCCGATCGGCGCGCCGAACGCCGCGCCCACCGCCGAGTTGGCCTGCCCCAGCGCCGCGTTGGGCTCCACCCGGGTGAACGGGCCGGCGCGCTGCACGGTGAGCCCCCGCGCCTGCGCCACCTGCTCCAGCGTGCGGCCGCCGCGGATCTCCGCCAGCATCTTCTCCGCCTCCACGCGGCCGGCCTCGCGGCGCTTCTCGTACACCAGCTGCTGGCGGATGGAGGGCGTGGCCTCGGCCAGCGGCGTCTCGCCGGCCGGGTCGTAGCGCTCCAGCTCCACCACGTACAGCGCGTCCGCCGTCTCCAGCACGTCGCTCACCCGCTCGCCGGCGTCACCGGCGTTGCTCTCGTCGCGCGCCCAGTTCACCGCCGCCATGGCCGGGCCCACGCCCGGGATCATCGGGGCGCCGGCGCTCACCTGCACCCCCTCGCGGAAGGTGACGTTGGGCTGCCCCTGCGCCGCCGCCTTCAGCCCGCGCGAGCGCGCCGCCTCGGCGATGGCGGTCATCTGCCGGTCCAGGCGCTCCATGTCGGCGTCGTTCTTCTCGAAGCCGAACAGGATGTGGCGGGCCTTCACCTGGTCGCCGGTGCGCTCGTCCACCTTCACCAGGTGCACGCCGAACTGGGTGACCACCGGCTCCGACACCTGCCCCACCGGCAGCGAGAACGCCACCGAGTCGAACGCCGGCACCATCTGCCCGCGCCCGAAGGTGCCCAGGTCGCCGCCCTCTTCCTTGTTGCTCTCGTCGGTGGAGTGGATGCGCGCCATCTCCGCGAAGTCGGCGCCGCCCACGATCTCCGCCCGCACCTCGCGGGCGCGCTGCAGGGACGCCTGGCGGTCCGCCTCGGTGATGGTGAGGGGGATGTACGCCACCTTCAGGCGCGCCCCCTCCGTGCGGCGGTAGCGCTCGCGGTTCTCCTCGTAGTACCGCCGCACCTCGTCGTCCGTCACCGCGGGGTCACGGGGAACCAGCTTCTGCAGGTCCAGCTGCACGTAGTCCACCGTGGCGGTCTCGGTGCGGTCCTGGAACGCCCGCCACAGCTCCGCGTCGGTGATGTAGCGGCCGGCGATGAGCTGGCGGGCCAGCTTCTCCTGCGGCAGCTGCTGGCGGTAGTACTCCTCCAGCTGCAGGAACACGCTGGCGGGCGCCTGCGGGCCGGAGAGGAACTGGCGGTACTTGTTGATGTCGAACTGGCCGTTGGTCAGGAAGATCTCCTGCTGCGCGAACTGCGGGTGCGGCAGGTTGCGGGCGGCCCACAGGATCTCGCGGTCGCTCACGCGAATGCCGCGGCGCGAAAGCTCCTGGCGCATCAGCGTCTCGTTGACCAGCTGCTCCCAGGCCTCTTCCTGGATGCGGCGGGCCATCTCGTCCGTCACCTCGCCCTGCTGCTGGGCCTGCTGGTACAGCAGGTTCACCCGCTCGTCGTAGGCCAGCGCGGAGATCGGCGAGCCGTTCACGCTTCCCGCGTTCTGCGGGCCGCCCACCATCCCGCCGCCCAGCGCGTCCATCCCGATCTCGAAGACCATCCAGCCCAGGAAGAACAGCATGAGCACCGGCACGATGATCTTGCCGGCGGTGGAGCGGATCATCTGCATCATCATAGGGAAAACGAGCTCCGCGTAGGACGGAGCGCACGACGGGCGCTCCGGCTGAGAGGTTGCCGTGAGAAAGCGCTTCGGAAAGCGGGAAGTGAAGCGGCCAAAGATATTTAGACCGCCGCGTGCACGCAACCCGCACCCCCGCGCGGGGCGTTGTTGACAGTCGTTGCGCGCGAGATTTAAGTTGCACCCCCTGTCGCCCCAGCCTTGCCCCGGCTTTTCCCGCGCACGGTTCACCCGTCATGGCAGACCTTTCCCCCGAGCTCGCGGCCAGGATCCAGGCGCTCGAGACCAGCTACGCCGACAACCCGGGGCGCTACTTCGTGGCGCTGGCCGGCGCGTGGCGCGAAGCGGGCGAGGTCGGCCGGGCCGAGGAGATCCTGCGCGAGAACCTGAAGCGCTTTCCGGGGCTTTCCGCGCACGTGCTGCTGGGGCGCTGCCTGGCGGACCGGGGCGCGTACCAGGAGGCCGCCAACGAGTTCCACTACGTCCTTTCCATCGACGCGCAGAACCTGATCGCCCTGCGCACCCTGGCGGAGATGGCCGCCGGCGCCGGCCGCCGGCAGGAGGCGGAGCGCTGGTACAACGAGCTGCTGGCGGTCGATCCCATGAACGCCGAGGCCCGCAACGCGCTGGCGGAGCTGGCCCGCGGCGGCGCCGACGCCGCCACGGCGGACCAGCCGGGCCGGGTG